>NZ_BCBT01000057.1:0-42979 GCF_001320965.1 Pseudomonas sp. NBRC 111143
CCGAAGCCCTTCACATCTCACCGAACTCGCTTAACTCGTTGATTAACAAGAAGTTTTGCGTTCCGTTTGCTGCGGAAGTGGGGCGCATTATAAGGGGATATGAGAGGGCGTCAACCTTTTATTTCAAGAATCTTTCAGATCGCTGAAAACACAGCGGGGAGGCCTGCCGGCCTCCCCGCTTCTCTATATAGCTGAGACGCTGTCACAGCACCCCTGCAGAACGCAGCACCTGAACAGCCCCTGCATCCAATCCCAAGACATCCCTCAGCACCGCCTCGGTATGCTCCCCCAGCAAAGGTGGGGCCCGACGATACTCCACGGGCGTCTCCGACAACCTGATCGGGCTCGCCACCTGAGGCACACTGCCCGCCAGCGGATGAGGAACATCCACCTTCAAGCCGCGCGCCACGACCTGCGGATCCTGGAACATCTGCGCC
The DNA here is from genome assembly GCF_001320965.1 of Pseudomonas sp. NBRC 111143. Taxonomy (NCBI): domain Bacteria; kingdom Pseudomonadati; phylum Pseudomonadota; class Gammaproteobacteria; order Pseudomonadales; family Pseudomonadaceae; genus Pseudomonas; species Pseudomonas sp. NBRC 111143. Next base: position 438 of record NZ_BCBT01000057.1, read on the forward strand.
AGGTCGTTGATCGGCCCGCACGGCACTCCAGCCCTTTCCAGCTCCGCCACCCACTCGGCAGTGGTCTTGAACACCGTCGCCTGTCGAATCAGAGGAATAAGCTCCGCCCGATGCGCAACCCGCTGCTTGTTGGTGGCAAAGCGCGGATCATCTGCCCACTGCGGCTGACCGGCCACTTCCGCGAACTTGCGGAACTGCCCGTCGTTACCCACCGTAAGGATGAAGTCACCATCGGCCGTCGGGAAGTCCTGGTAAGGCACGATGTTGGGATGCGCATTACCCAGGCGCTTGGGCGGTGTGCCCGTGGTCAGGTAGTTCATTGCCTGGTTGGCAAGGCACGCCACCTGCACATCCAGCAGAGCCATATCGATATGCTGGCCCTCCCCCGACTGATCGCGATGCGCCAGCGCTGCAAGGATCGCCACCGTGGAATAAAGCCCGGTGAGAATGTCCGTCAGCGCTACTCCCACCTTCATGGGCCCGGCACCCTGCTCACCCTCAGGCCGCCCGGTCAGACTCATCAATCCGCCCAGCCCCTGGATCATGAAATCGTAGCCCGCGCGCTTGGCGTAGGGCCCAGTCTGGCCAAAGCCGGTGATCGAACAATATATAAGCCTAGGATTGACCGCCTTCAGGCGTTCGTAGTCCAGCCCATAGCTCGCCAGCCCGCCCACCTTGAAGTTCTCGATGACGATATCCGACTTTGCCGCCAGTTCACGCACCAGGCGCTGACCTTCGGGCTGGGTGAAGTCGATAGTCACCGAACGCTTGTTCCGGTTGGCCGACAGATAGTAGGCCGCCTCGCTGGTGTTCTCGCCTCGGGCGTCCCGCAGGAAGGGCGGGCCCCACGCCCGGGTGTCATCGCCGCTATCCGGGCGCTCGACCTTGATCACGTCAGCCCCGAGGTCGGCGAAAATCTGGCCGGACCACGGCCCGGCCAACACACGCGACAGGTCCAGCACCCGCAGATGTGACAGTGCTCCCATGGCCGCGCCCCTCTATTAATAGAACGCCTGGATGCCGGTCTGTGCGCGGCCGAGGATCAACGCATGGATGTCATGCGTCCCTTCATAGGTGTTGACCACCTCGAGGTTGACCAGGTGACGCGCCACCCCGAACTCGTCGGAGATCCCGTTACCGCCGAGCATGTCGCGCGCCAGACGGGCGATATCCAGGGCCTTGCCGCAGGAGTTGCGCTTCATGATCGAGGTGATCTCCACCGCCGCAGTGCCCTCGTCCTTCATCCGCCCCAGCCGCAGGCAGCCTTGCAGCCCCAAGGTGATCTCGGTCTGCATGTCGGCGAGTTTCTTCTGGATCAGTTGGTTGGCGGCCAGAGGGCGACCGAACTGCTTGCGGTCCAGGGTGTACTGGCGTGCAGTGTGCCAGCAAGCCTCCGCCGCCCCCAGCGCGCCCCAGGAAATGCCATAGCGCGCCGAATTCAAACAGGTGAACGGGCCTTTCAGACCACGGACCTCGGGGAAGATGTTCTCTTCCGGCACGAACACGCCGTCCATGACGATCTCACCGGTGATCGACGCACGCAGGCCAACCTTGCCATGAATGGCTGGAGCGCTCAGACCCTTCCATCCCTTTTCCAGAATGAAGCCACGAATATCGCCGGCATCGTCCTTCGCCCAGACCACGAACACATCGGCAATCGGGCTGTTGGTGATCCACATTTTGCTGCCCGTCAGGCTGTAGCCACCCTCGACCTTGCGAGCACGGGTGATCATCGCGCCAGGGTCGGAGCCGTGGTTGGGTTCGGTCAAACCGAAGCAACCGATCCATTCCCCACTGGCGAGCTTGGGCAGGTACTTCTGCTTCTGCGCCTCACTGCCGAACTCGTTGATCGGCACCATGACCAGCGAAGACTGCACACTCATCATCGAGCGGTAGCCCGAGTCGATCCGCTCCACTTCACGGGCGATCAACCCATAGCACACATAGTTGAGACCACTGCCACCATACTCCGCCGGAATGGTCGCCCCCAGCAGGCCGACCTCGCCCATCTCACGGAAGATCGCCGGATCGGTCTGTTCGTGACGGAACGCCTCGATCACCCGCGGAGCAAGCTTGTCCTGGGCGAACTGATAAGCGCTGTCACGCACCATGCGCTCCTCTTCAGTGAGCTGCTGATCCAGCAGCAGCGGATCGATCCAGTTGAAGCTTGCTTTACCGGCCATGAGCAGAGTCCTCGAAAGGTATGTGACGAAATTTCTTGTTGCCTTGATCCTAGGCCGGAACCTGTCGGCGGACAAACGAGGATTGCGCACCCATTAGTGCTATTTTCTCACTCCGTAATAAGCGAAATCCCTACCCAACGCCTCTTATAAGTGAGGATGACGTACATGCGGCGCAAGATACCCAGCACCACCGCCCTGGTCTGCTTCGAGGCGGCCGCCCGCCACGAGAGCTTTACCAAGGCCGCCCAGGAACTGGCGCTGACCCAAGGTGCCGTCTGTCGGCAAATTGGTGGCCTGGAGGGCTTTCTCAATGTGGAGCTTTTCCGACGCTCGCGCCGGGGGGTGAAGCTGACCGAAGCTGGTCTGTCGTATAGCCGCCAGGTCTCGGCGCAATTGGACGCGGTGGAACGGGATACCCTGTCGGTGATGCGCCAGCAGGGCGCCAACGTCATCGAACTGGCCGTAGTGCCGACCTTCGGCACCCAGTGGCTGCTCCCTCGTCTGAAGGACTTCCAGCAACGCCACCCGGAGGTAACGGTCAACCTCACCAACCGCACGCGGCCTTTCCTGTTCGCCGACACCACCTTCGATGCCGCCATCTACTTCGGCGACGCCGACTGGTCTGGCACCCAGTCACATCGCCTGATGGGTGAAAATCCGGTGCCGGTGTGCAGCCCGCAATGGCTCGACGGACGAGACGCACTAGACGCCAGATACATCGCCGAGCTGCCATTGCTGCAGCAGACCACCCGCCCCTACGCCTGGCGGCAGTGGTTCGACAGCCTGGGCATGAGCGTGGAACGCGACATGAACGGCCCGCGCTACGAGCTGTTTTCCATGCTGGGCCAGGCGGCAATGCACGAAATGGGCATAGCCTTGATCCCGCCGTTCCTCATCCAGCGCGAGCTGGCGGAGGGCCGACTGGTGGTCGCAAACAAGCATGCCCTGTCGAGCGACAAGGCCTACTATCTGATGATTCCCGAGCGCAAGGTGGAGTCAGCTTCGCTGCGCGCCTTCCGCGACTGGCTGGTGATTCAGGCGCGCGACTACGCCGCAGGCGCATGAAACCCAAAAGCTGACTTCGTAGTCAATTATTTTAAACACCTACAGATATATGTATTTGTCGCAAATCCATAAACTGTTCCATTAGCGAAAAAAACCGTATCAACCCTAGTAACTGCGAGGGTTTGCCGCTGTTTTTACGACATCCAGCAAACTACGAACGAAAACCGTCAAAAATTTTCGATTTTTTCTCCTAAGCTCCCAATAGCGCGTTCTTGACGGCCTGGATGCGGACGGTTGCGACATGTAGTCACAGGGTGACTTGTAGTTTTAACTTCGTTTCGCTCCAGAACCGGTTGATGCACCTGCGGTTCGTCTGCAAAATGCCTCGCCCGCCCCGGAACCGGCGGTATGCATTGCTCAACGACCGCTCCAGCAGCACCACCCGAAGTGCGCTGGAATCAACAATGACAAGGTCACCGCAGGAGACAAAGTCGTGCACATTGGTGTTCCTCTAGAGACGCAGACGGGTGAGGCGAGGGTTGCCGCGACCCCGGAAACCATCAAGAAACTGGTCGGCCAGGGCCATCAGGTCACTGTCGAACGGGGCGCCGGACTCAAAGCCAGCATCCCGGACAGCGCCTATGAGGCCGCAGGTGCTTCCTTGGGTGACGCTGGCGATGCCTTGGGCGCGCAGTTGGTGCTCAAGGTAGTGGCGCCCAGCGACCAGGAACTGGCCCGGATCAATCCCGGCAGTATCCTGGTGGGCATGCTCAACCCCTTCAACAGCGAGCTCATCGCCAGGATGGCCGAACACGGCATCACCGCCTTCGCCCTTGAAGCCGCTCCGCGCACCTCGCGCGCGCAAAGCCTGGACGTGTTGTCATCGCAGGCCAACATCGCCGGCTACAAGGCCGTGCTGCTTGCGGCGCACCACTATCCACGCTTCATGCCCATGCTGATGACCGCTGCGGGCACCGTGAAAGCCGCGCGCGTGCTGATTCTCGGTGCCGGTGTGGCCGGCCTGCAGGCCATCGCCACGGCCAAGCGCCTCGGGGCAGTGATCGAGGCGTCGGACGTACGGCCCGCAGTGAAAGAACAGATCGAATCGCTCGGCGCCAAGTTCATCGATGTCCCCTATGAGACCGACGAAGAACGCGAGTGCGCCGAAGGCGTAGGCGGTTACGCACGCCCGATGCCGGCCAGCTGGATGCAACGCCAGGCCCAGGCGGTGCACGAACGCGCGAAGCAGGCCGACATCGTCATCACCACCGCACTGATCCCCGGCCGCAAGGCACCGACGCTGCTCAGCGCCGAGACCGTGGCGCAGATGAAACCCGGCTCGGTAGTCATCGACCTCGCGGCGGCCCAAGGCGGCAACTGCCCGCTCACGGTGGCCGATCAGGTAGTGCTGGCACACGGCGTGACCATCGTCGGCCCGACCAACCTGCCCGCCCAGCTGGCTGCCGACGCCTCTGCGCTGTACGCACGCAACCTGCTGGACTTCATGAAGCTGCTGTTCGACAAGGACGGCGCGCTGGTGATCAACCTGGAAGACGACATCGTCGCCGCGTGCCTGATGTGCCGCGACGGCCAGGTCGTGCGCAAGAACGGCTGAGGGGCACGACAATGGAAGACATGCTGATTTCCCACGGAATCTACAACCTGATCATCTTCGTGCTGGCCATCTACGTTGGCTACCACGTGGTCTGGAACGTCACCCCGGCGCTGCACACCCCGCTGATGGCGGTGACCAACGCGATTTCCGCGATCGTCATCGTCGGCGCGATGCTCGCCGCAGCGCTGACGGTCACCCCGGCCGGCAAGCTGATGGGCACCCTCGCCGTGGCCCTGGCCGCGGTCAATGTGTTCGGTGGCTTCCTGGTCACCCGCCGCATGCTGGAAATGTTCAAGAAGAAAACCAAGAACGAGGGGCAGAAGTAAGCATGAGCATGAATCTGGTCACCCTTCTCTACCTGGTCGCCTCGGTCTGCTTCATCCAGGCTCTCAAAGGCCTGTCGCACCCGACCACCTCCCGGCGCGGCAACCTGTTCGGCATGATCGGCATGGGCATCGCCATGCTCACCACCATCGGCCTCATCTATAAGCTCGCTGCACTCTCGGTCGGTAGCGGCGGCGCCACCGCGGGTATCGGCTATGTCCTCGTCGGCCTGCTGATCGGCGGCAGCGCCGGGTCGATCATGGCCAAGCGCGTCGAGATGACCAAGATGCCAGAGCTGGTCGCTTTCATGCACAGCATGATCGGCCTGGCCGCGGTGTTCATCGCCATCGCCGCGGTGCTCGAGCCCCAATCACTGGGCATCGTTGCCAGCATCAGCGACCCGATCCCCACCGGCAATCGCCTGGAGCTGTTCCTCGGCGCAGCCATTGGTGCAATCACCTTCTCCGGCTCCGTGATCGCCTTCGGCAAGCTGTCGGGCAAGTACAAGTTTCGCCTGTTCCAGGGCGCACCCGTACAGTTCGCCGGCCAGCACAAGCTGAACCTGATCCTTGGCATCACCACCCTCGCCCTGGGCTTGCTGTTCACCTTCACCGGACACTACAGCGCCTTCACCCTGATGCTGGTCCTCGCCTTCGTCATGGGTGTGCTGATCATCATCCCGATCGGCGGTGCCGATATGCCGGTGGTGGTGTCGATGCTCAACAGCTACTCGGGCTGGGCCGCGGCAGGCATTGGCTTCTCGCTGAACAACTCGATGCTGATCATCGCCGGCTCCCTGGTCGGCTCCAGCGGTGCAATCCTCTCGTACATCATGTGCAAGGCGATGAACCGCTCGTTCTTCAACGTCATCCTCGGCGGCTTCGGTGGCGACACCGATAGCGGCGCGGCGGCCGGCACGAAAGAACAACGCCCGGTGAAATCCGGTTCGGCCGACGATGCAACCTTCCTGCTGAGCAACGCCGACAGCGTGATCATCGTTCCCGGCTACGGCCTCGCGGTGGCCCGCGCCCAGCACGCCCTGAAAGAGCTGACCGAGAAGCTGACCCACAACGGTGTAACCGTGAAGTATGCGATTCACCCGGTGGCGGGGCGCATGCCCGGGCACATGAACGTACTGCTGGCCGAAGCAGAGGTTCCGTACGATCAGGTGTTCGAAATGGAGGACATCAACGCCGAGTTCGGCCAGGCCGACGTTGTGCTGGTGCTGGGCGCCAACGATGTGGTCAACCCCGCAGCGAAGAACGATCCCAAGTCGCCGATTGCCGGCATGCCGATCCTCGAAGCCTTCAAGGCCAAGACCATCATCGTCAACAAGCGCTCCATGGCCAGCGGTTATGCGGGCCTGGACAATGAACTGTTCTATCTGGACAAGACCATGATGGTGTTCGGTGACGCCAAGAAAGTCATCGAGGACATGGTCAAGGCCGTGGAGTAGTCCTTTTCCGAGCTGGACGACACTGTTTTAGAAGGCCCCGGGAAGATTCTTCCTGGGGCCTTGTCGTTTTGCTGATCCAGATCAACGGCTCTATTTCCAGGCTCCTCATACGACCATGGTCGCGGGACGGCATCGGGCTAAATCTCTAGACTGCGCTGCAGTAGCCCAAGTAGCCCGAGATAACAATCCATGTACCGTGATCGTATCCGCTTGTCCTCCCTGCACAGCAAGGTAATGAGTGCGGCCGACGCCGCTGGCCTGATCGAGGACGGCATGACCGTCGGCATGAGCGGCTTCACCCGCGCCGGCGAAGCCAAGGCAGTGCCACACGCCCTGGCCGAACGTGCCAAGCAGTCGCCACTGAAGATCAGCCTGATGACCGGCGCCAGCCTGGGCAACGACCTGGACAAGCAACTGACCGAGGCCGGTGTACTCGCCCGGCGCATGCCCTTCCAGGTGGACAGCACCCTGCGCAAGGCCATCAATGACGGGCAGGTGATGTTCATCGACCAGCACCTGTCGGAAACCGTCGAGCAGTTGCGTAACAAGCAGCTGACCTTGCCGGACATCGCAGTCATCGAAGCGGTTGCGATCACCGAACAGGGCCACATCGTGCCGACCACCTCGGTGGGCAACTCGGCCAGCTTCGCGATCTTCGCCAAGCAGGTCATCGTCGAGATCAACCTGTCGCACAACCCCAACCTCGAAGGGCTGCACGACATCTATATCCCGACCTACCGTCCGACCCGCACGCCGATCCCGCTGGTGAAGGTCGATGACCGCATCGGCAGCACCGCGATCCCGATCGATCCAGCGAAGATCGTCGGCATCGTCATCAGCGACCAACCAGACTCGCCTTCCACCGTCCTGCCACCGGATCACGAGACCCAGGCCATCGCCAACCACCTGATCGGCTTCCTCAAGCAGGAAGTTGATGCCGGACGCATGAGCAACAGCCTTGGCCCGCTGCAGGCCGGCATCGGCAGCATCGCCAATGCCGTGATGTGCGGCCTGATCGAATCGCCGTTCGAAGACCTGACCATGTACTCCGAAGTGCTGCAGGACTCGACGTTCGATCTGATCGATGCCGGCAAGCTGCGCTTCGCCTCGGGCAGCTCGATCACTCTGTCGACCCGACGCAATGCCGACGTATTCGGCAACCTCGAGCGTTACAAGGACAAACTGGTGCTGCGCCCGCAGGAGATTTCCAACCACCCTGAAGTGGTGCGTCGCCTAGGCATCATCGGGATCAACACCGCGCTGGAGTTCGACATCTACGGCAACGTCAACTCCACCCACGTGTGCGGCACGCGGATGATGAACGGTATCGGTGGCTCCGGCGACTTCGCCCGCAACGCCCACCTCGCAGTGTTCGTGACCAAGTCGATCGCCAAGGGTGGTGCGATTTCCAGCGTGGTGCCGATGGTCAGCCATGTCGACCACACCGAGCATGATGTGGACATCCTGGTCACCGAACAGGGCCTGGCCGACCTGCGCGGCCTTGCACCGCGCGAACGTGCCCGGGCGATCATCGACAACTGCGTGCATCCGGACTACCGCGCCGCACTGAACGACTACTTCGACCGCGCCTGCCAGCGAGGCGGGCACACCCCGCATATCCTGCGCGAAGCGCTGAGCTGGCACGAGAATCTGGAAGAAAGCGGGCGAATGCTGGCTGGCTGATCGGCCAGCTGTATCGGTCTTCTGAGCCCATCGCGGGACGAGCCCGCTCCTACAAAAGCAGCTCAGGCCTCTGTGGGAGCGGGCTTGCCCGCGAAAGGAACACTGCGATGCATGGCACCGGCTACGCCGGTGTTCGCGGAACAAGCCCCCGATCACGCCTGCCTTGATAAAACAGTTAGACAGTTAGATATATAAAACTGTCCTACTGTACCGCTAAAATCCCCGCCTCAATCCCGCCGATATTTTAAAACTCAGCGAAAATGCACGAAAACAGTGCAGACCAGTACAGTTATGCCAATTCGGAGTGCAACAGTAGCGTTTAACAGTTAACTGGCCCATCGCAATACTGGTGAACTGTATCTACTGTTATGGACGACAGAGGAGGATCATTGGCATCAGTTAAATCACTACCTAATCCCGCCACAAGCGGAAGGATGACACATCATGGAACGTACCCTCAGTTCCGGTCTGGTTTTCGAAAACAACGTTGAATCCAAAGCCTCGGCTCCTCTGCGCGCCCTGTCGACCCTGCTGCTGTGGCAGCGTCGCATCGCCAGCCGCCGTCAATTGGCTCGCCTGGATGCCCGCCTGCTGGCCGACGCCGGTATCAGCGAGTCCCAGCGCTACCAAGAGCTGAGCAAGCCTTTCTGGCGCTAAGCTCCGGCTTGCCGGCAACACGCCGGCACCGCGAATTCTCAAAACCCGTCGCAGGGAACTGCGACGGGTTTTTTTGTTTCAAACCCGCGCAGTTGAGCAGCTCAACACAGAAGCAGTACAATTTCTGATAATTAAAAAAAGACCGTAACAGTTCCATCTGATCTCGTCCTTCACATCTGGAAACAGAGCCACGTGATACGCTTGCGACAACGGCCTGTTAGCTTGGTCAAACGCGCTGCCTATTATCTAAAGTACCGTGACGAGCAGTGCGAGCGTCCGAATAATCAGAACTACCCCCCGCAGGAGTCCCCCATGTCCCGTAAATACCTGTTTGGCGCTGCCATGCTGCTGAGCTTGGCGGGCACCGCCCACGCCACCAGCTTCGTCGTCACCACCGATGCCGTGGTTGGCGCAGTGGCCGCGTCCACCGACGCCACTTCCGACGTCTCCTCTTCGTTCCGTGACGACAAGATCGTCCAGGCCGCCCGTGACGACGCTGCCAGCTTCGTTGGCAGCCAAGGGGATATCCGCGGCGCGAAGCTGGAAAGTGCCTTCATCCATATCCGCCAGCAGATGCCCGCACTGCAAGCCAGCGACGCGCAACTGGCACAGGCCATCCTGGCCCTTTGACGCCAACCATCGTACCCGCAGGCCACGGCGCCCCCGTCGCCTGCGGGAACAGCATTCACCCTGCCGACAGAGCGTTGTCCAAGCCCATGCGTTACCTTGTGCCCTTGCTGCTCGCCATTGCCAGTATGGGAAGCGCCCATGCCATGGATGTCACGACCCAGTTTCCGGTCATGACCGGCTATGTCACCAGCCAGGTGACCACTGCGCCGTTCGACCGCAAGATCGTCGGCATGGCCCATGATGATGCGGCCGCATTCGTCGCCAGTGACGGCCGGATTCGTGGCGCGCGGTTGCAAGCCGCACTGACGGAACTGCGCCATATCTATTCGCGTCAGTCCGTCGGCGACCTTGAACTGGCAGAAGCAATTCTCGTCCAATGATCACATCTGACTCCCTGTATTTTTCGGAGATGCTCCATGCGTAAACCGCTGATCGCCGCTACCCTCGGCATGTTGCTGCTGGCCGACCTGGCCCAGGCGCAAACCCTGGTGGCCACCAGCAATATCATCGTTCGCGCCTTTGGCCGCTCGATCGATTTCACATCCGACACCACCACCTCGATCCGCGACTCCAAGGTCGTGCGCGAGGCCCGCGACGACGCCGCCAGCTTCGTCGCCAGCAATGGCGATATCCGTGGCGCCCAGCTCGAAGCTGCATTCGACACCCTGCGCGAGCGTGTGCCTGAAGCGCGCGACGCCAGCGACCAGGTACTGGCCGAAGCCATCCTGTCGCTGTGAAGCGCGTGCGTGCCTGGCTGCTCGGCTGCGCCCTGACGCTGCTCGGCACGCCCGCCCTGGCCGACCTGCAGCTCGAGCTGCAGACTGTCGGCCTGGACGCTCGACAGCAGCAGGCCTCCCAGCAGCTGTTGGATGAGGCACTGGCGAAGCTGCCCCCCTCCTTCAAACAGCGCCTGGATCGCCGTATCCAGGTCGGCTGGACCGACAAGATGCCTGCCGATGCCTACGGCCAGGCCTCGCCAGTCTCGACCCTAGATCTCAACAGCCGCCTGCTGCCAGCGCTAGCCGATGGCAGTGCCGCCACGGAAAAAACCCATCGCCCCCACGGGACGGTGCGGGAAGAACTGCTGGCCACCGTGCTGCACGAGCTCACCCACATTTATGATCGCGCGCGCCTGTGGCCCAGTGCCGAGCGCTCGCTGATCGCCCGCTGCAACCGCCAGCAGGGCACCCTCGGCCAGATCGGCCTGCCCCAGCAATGCCGTGGCCAGACTGCTCGCCGCTTCACCCTGAGTGACGATCCGCGCCTGCTTGACCTTGCCGGCTGGCCGCAGTACGTCGGCCGCCGTGGCGAGCGTGAACAGCACAACGGTCAACTGGTACGCACCCCGGACAGCTATGAGCTGAGCAGCCCCAAGGAGTTTGTCGCGGTCAACATGGAGTACTTCCTCCTCGACCCGAGCTATGGCTGCCGGCGCCCGGCACTGAACCAGTACCTGCACGATCATTTCGGCTGGGCACCCCAGCAGGACACCTGCGCCAAGGGCCTGCCGTTCCTTAACGCCGGCAGTGACTTCGCCCGCGAGCCGCTGGGCGAAATCGACCCGGAGCGCGTCTACGAAGTCGACTACCTGCTTGCCGAGGCCAACCAGAACTGGGTCAGCCGCTGGGGACACAGCATGCTGCGCCTGGTGATCTGCGCACCGGGCCGCCCACGCGGGCCGGACTGCCGCCTGGACCTCGACCGTCATCTGGTGTTGTCGTACCGTGCGTTCGTCAATGATGTGCAGCTGTCCAGCTGGGACGGCCTGACCGGCGCCTACCCGTCGCGCCTGTTCGTCCTGCCGTTGGGCCAGGTGATCGACGAGTACACCAAGACCGAACTGCGCAGCCTGGCCTCCGTGCCGCTCAAGCTCGATCGCCAGCAGATCGAGGACCTGGTGCGCCAGGCTGCCGAAATGCACTGGAGCTACGACGGCAATTACTATTTCCTGTCCAACAATTGCGCGGTGGAAACCCTCAAGCTGATGCGCAGCGGCACTGCCGACCAGCGCTTCAGCGATCTCGACGCGATCATGCCCAACGGCTTGCTCGAAGTCCTCAAGGGAAGAGGTCTGGCCGACACCAGCGTACTCGACGATCCGCGCGAAGCGCTGCGCCTGGGCTATCGCTTCGACTCGTATCGCGACCGCTACCAGGCCATGTTCGAAGTGTTGAAGAAGCAGTTGCCGATCAAACAGAGCGCCGTGGAAGACTGGTTGGCCCAGGATGCCGAGCAACGCCGCCCCTGGTTCGCCCAGGCCGACTTGCGCACCAGTGCGGCCTTGCTGCTGCTCGAACAGGCCAGCCTGCGCCGCCAGTTGCTGCTGGCCCAGGACGAAGTCAAGCAACGCTACCTCAATGCCGCCGCGCTCAAGGACGGCAGCATCGACAAGGCCAATGCCACGCTGCAGCAGATGCTCGCCAACAGTGGATTCCTCAGCCGCCCGGCCGAGCTGCTCGAAGCGGATGGCTACGGCTTGCCGCAACCCCAGGAGCGGGTGCATCTGGAAAAGGTCAGCAGTGAACGGCAGGCGCAGTTGCTACGCCTGAGTACCGATTTGGACAAGGAAGTCAGAGCGCTGCTGGAGCCAGCCCGCGCGAAGGAAATTGCGGCCATCGAGGCCAACGTGAAGCAGATAGGAGAACACCTGCGCACCCTGCACAAGGCAGCTGGCGGTTTGCAGCTGCCTTGAGCGCAGGGCTACTTGATAGGCCGCCAGATCAGCGGGTAGCGGTACGGCTTGCCTTCATTGGCCCGAACCCCTGCCAGGATGATCAGGATCAGCACTGCCACCGCCAGGATGGCGAACAGCACGATGCCGATCACCACGAACATCAGCAGGAAGCAGATGAATCCGGCAATGGTGACGCTGATCTGGAAGTTCAGCGCTTCCTTGCCCTGGGCATCGACGAACGGATCGACCTCACGCTTCCAGATCCACATCACCAGTGGCCCGAGCAGATGCCCGAGCGGCATCACCAGCCCGAGCAAGGCGCTGAAGTGGCAGAACATCGCCCATTGCCGAACTTCGGCGCTCGGCGTTTCGATCGGCAGATTCGTCTCACTCATGGGTCCATCGCCTCCTTGGCGCAGCTTCAGTCGGCCAATGCAGCCTTCTGCAGGTCGAAGATCTCGGTCATGCCCTTCTGCGCCAGCGCCAGCATGGCGTTGAAGTCTTCAGACTGGAACGGCGCGCCTTCAGCAGTGCCCTGCACTTCGATGAAGCCACCGGCGCTGGTCATGACCACGTTGAGGTCGGTTTCGGCAGCCGAGTCTTCGAGGTAGTCGAGGTCCAGCACTGCCTCGCCCTGGTACATGCCCACCGACACCGCAGCGATCATGTGCTTGAGCGGGTTGCCGCCCTTGAGACCGCCACGCTTCTTGATCACCGCCAGGGCGTCGCACAGGGCCACCATTGCGCCGGTGATCGAAGCGGTGCGGGTGCCGCCGTCGGCCTGGATCACATCGCAGTCGACGTACAGCGTGATGTCGCCCAGCTTGCTCATGTCCAGGGCTGCGCGCAGCGAACGGCCGATCAGGCGCTGGATCTCGAGGGTGCGGCCACCCTGCTTGCCGCGACTGGCCTCACGCTGGTTACGCTCGCCAGTGGAGCGCGGCAGCATGCCGTACTCGGCCGTCAACCAGCCCTGCCCCTGGCCTTTGAGGAAGCGTGGTACACCGTTCTCGACGCTGACCGTGCAGATGACCTTGGTGTCACCGAACTCGACCAGTACCGACCCCTCGGCGTGCTTGGTGTAGTTGCGGGTGATGCGGATCGAGCGAAGCTGATCGGCAGCGCGACCACTTGGACGTTTCATCTGGGATACCTGTACTGGAATTCGAATCAGGCGGCCATTATAGAGCCGTGCGTCCTGCGAGGACATGCCTATTGTCGCGGCCTCGCAACCCGTCGACTTTTTCCACCTATGCCTGCGACGCCCTGTAGCATGGTCCGATTGGGCGCCATCGCCGCACTGCGCTACAATCCTGCGCCTTGCAGCCGAAAGGCTTCCCCGTACAAACCGAATTCGCGAGGTACTCCCCATGGTGCACAGCATGACCGCCTTTGCCCGCGTCGAGCGCGCCGGCAGCCAGGGCACCCTGGCCTGGGAGCTGCGCTCGGTCAACCACCGCTATCTCGAACCGCACCTGCGCCTGCCCGAAGCCCTGCGCGATCTTGAGGGCGCGGTACGCGAAGGCCTGCGCCAGGGGCTGTCGCGCGGCAAGGTCGAATGCACCTTGCGCCTGTCCGAAGACAGCACCGGCAAGCCGTTGCAGGTCGATCGCGAGCGCGCCGCGCAACTGGTCGCTGCCGCCGAGACCGTGGCCGGGCTGATCAATCAGCCAGCCCCGCTCAATCCCCTCGAAGTGTTGGCCTGGCCCGGCGTGCTGGTAGCCGATGCCGCCGACCCACAGGCGCTGAACACCGAGGCTATGGCACTGTTCGACGAGGCGCTCGCCGAGCTCAAGGCCGGCCGCCTGCGCGAGGGCCAGGAGCTGGCCCGACTGATCAACGAGCGCCTGGACGCCATGACCACCGAAGTCGCCACCCTGCGCGCCCTGGTGCCACAAATGCTGGCCGCCCAGCGCCAGCGCATCGTCGACCGTTTCAACGACCTGCAGGCCGAGCTCGACCCGCAGCGCCTGGAGCAGGAGATGGTGCTGCTGGCACAAAAGAGCGACGTCGCCGAAGAGCTCGACCGTCTCAGCACCCATGTCACCGAGGTGCGCCGCGTGCTCAAGTCGGGCGGCGCCGCCGGGCGACGCCTGGACTTTCTGATGCAGGAACTCAATCGCGAGGCGAACACGCTCGGCTCAAAGGCCTTCGACCCGCGCAGCACCCAAGCAGCGGTCAACCTGAAGGTGCTGATCGAACAGATGCGTGAACAAGTACAGAACATCGAGTAAGGCCACCCCACCATGAAGCACAGCAGCGGCACCCTCTACATCGTTTCGGCGCCTTCCGGCGCTGGCAAGACCAGCCTGGTCACTGCTCTGACCCAGCAAGACCAGCAGATCCGCGTCTCTGTCTCCCACACCACCCGTGCCATGCGCCCAGGCGAGATCCACGGAGTGAACTATCACTTCGTGGTTCACGAGGAGTTCAAGGCATTGATTGCCCAAGGCGACTTCCTCGAGCACGCCGAGGTGTTCGGCAACTTCTACGGCACCTCCCGCAGCGTGTTGCAGGAAACCCTCGACCAAGGCTTCGACCTGATCCTGGAAATCGACTGGCAGGGTGCGCAGCAAGTGCGCAAGCTGATGCCCGAGGCCCTGTCGATCTTCATCCTGCCACCGAGCCAGGAAGCCCTGCGCCAGCGTCTGGACGGGCGCGGCCAGGACAGTGAAGAGATCATCGCCGGGCGCATGAAGGAAGCGGTCAGCGAGATGGTGCATTACAACGAATTCGACTACGTCATCGTCAACGATGACTTCGAAGACGCGCTCGAAGACCTGAAGTCGGTGTTCCGTTCGAACCGGTTGCTGCTCAAGAAGCAGCAGCAGCGCCATGGTGAGCTATTGAAGCAGTTGGTCGGCTGAACCACGCGCTGAAACCAGCGCGGGGCAAGTCGCAACGACTTGCCCCGCGATTGGGCTGCGCAGCAGCCACCCCTTGCGCCTTATTCCTGCAACTGCAACTTCGCCTGCTGCTGCAAGGTCGCGCCGAGGAAGTACGCCGGTGCACGCAGCCGCGACAGCATCATCAGCACGATCCCCAGCACCGAGATGATCGCCGCGATCACGAACACCAGCCCCAGCCCACCGACATGCGAGCCGCTGCCAAAGTCGGGCGAGGCGCTGTCGATCGCGGTACGCACGAAGATCACCGACAGGATCACCCCACCCACCAGCGGGCACAGGCCGCGCATGAAGAAGTGGCGCAGGCTGTCGAACAGGCTGTCGCGGAAGTACCAGACACAGGCGAACGCGGTCAGCGAATAGTAGAAGCAGATCATCATCCCCAGCGCGGTGATGGTGTCTGCCAGCACGTTCTCGCTCAGGGTACGCATGGTCACGTAGAACAAGGCCGCAGCCACGCCCGCACAAATGGTCGCGTAACGCGGCGTCTGCGAGCGCGGGCAGACACTGGCGAAGCGCTGCGGCACCGCACCGTAGTAGCCCATGGCGAGCAGGGTGCGCGCCGGCGACACGAAGGTCGACTGCAGCGACGCCGCAGTGCTGGCCAGCACCGCAATCGACATCAGGATCGCCAGCGGCCCCATCACCGGACCTGCCAGGTGGGCGAAGACGTTCTCCTGGATGCGCGGATTGCCCAGGCCCAGGCCAGTGTCGCTGATGCCGGCGAACTGAAGGGTGGCAATGGCGGTGAACAGGTACAGGCCGAGGATCAGCAGCACCGTCCAGGTGGCAGCCTTGCCTGGCACTTCGTCGCTGCCGATGGACTCTTCGCTGACGGTGAGGCACACGTCCCAGCCCCAGAAGATGAAGATCGACAGCGACAGCCCGGCCGCGAAGGCCGAGAACGATTCGACCCCGAAGGGATTGAACCAGGCGAAGTCGAATTCCAGCGGCGGTGGCGCGGTAGTCTCACCGAACGCAGCAAAACCAAAGCCCACCAACACCAGCAATTGCAGGGCAACCAGGCCGTACTGCACGGTCATGGTGGTACCCATGCCCCGGCAGCAGATCCACACCGCCAGGGCGATGAACGCACAACAGGTAGTGACGTTGATCAACAGGTTGTCCGCTAGCGCGGCATACTCGTGATGCCCGGTGATCTGCCCGATGAACAGGTAGAAGAAATCGACCGCCACACCGGCCAGGTTCGACAGCACGATGGTAGTGGCGACGACCAGCCCCCAGCCACCGATCCAGCCGATCATGGGACCGAAGGCACGTGCCGACCAGGTGAATGAGGTGCCGCTGTCGGGCTCCGCGGCGTTCAGCTCACGGTAGCCAAGGGCAACCAGCAGCATCGGCAGGAAGCCGACGATGAAGACCGCTGGAAGATGGGCGCCGACCTCACGCACGGTCGGGCCAAGGGCGCCGGTCAGGGTGTAGACCGGGGCAATGGTAGAGATGCCCAGCACCACGCTGGCCAGCAGGCCCAGGCGACCTTTGGCCAGGCCTTTGCTGGCGCGCTGGGTGTTGCTGCCCGCGTCGGCCGCCACATCGGGAGGGCGGCCGGCTTCTGTGTATTCGCTCATGAGTTATTTGCCGTTGCTATTGGTATTGTTTTCACAGACCTTGCGAACAAGGCCCGCTTTCACTCATTGAAAGCTTGCTGCAGGGGATGGGTCATCCGAGACCTTCGGGTAACGTCAGAATGCCTTCTGGCGCGAGCCCTCCCGAGCAGCATGGGCAATGCAGGCCTCACGAAACGCCTGAAACAGACGTAGGGAGACCGGGTTTTCGGCGAAACGCCACTCCGGGTGCCATTGCACGCCAAGCACGAAGCCCGACGCATCACTCATCGACACCGCTTCAATCAGGCCATCCGGGGCCCGTGCCTCGACACGCAGGCCCGGGGCCAGACGGTCGATGCCCTGGCTGTGCAGCGAGTTGACCTCGAACTGCTCCGCCAGGCCCAGGCGCTCGAACAGCCCGCCCGGCGCAATGCCGACCGTGTGTCGAGGCCCGTATTGCACCTCCAGGGGTGCGTCCTCAGGTTCGCGGTGGTCCAGGTAGCCGGGCAGTTCCTGCACCCGCTGGTGCAAAGTGCCGCCCAAGGCCACGTTGAGTTCCTGGAATCCACGGCAGATGCACAACACCGGGACGCCGGCGGCTATGGCGGCCTGCAGCAACGGCAGGGTCAGGCGGTCACGCGCAACGTCGTGCCGGGTACCGTCCACGCTGGGGGCGCCATTGTAATGATGCGGCTCGACATTTGAAGGCGAGCCGGTAAAAAGAATGCCATTCAGACGCGCCAGCAGCGCCTGCGGGTCGCTGGCCGTGTCGCGCGCCGGCAGGATCACAGGCAGCCCGGCAAAACCTGCCGCCTCGACATACTTGTCGCCCACCGTGTGCGACGAGTTCTTCCCGACCTGCTGGCGGCAGGCGCTGACACCGATCAAGGGAACCGCGATTGCGCTCATGGGCTTACACCGTGTGCAGGTACCAGTTGTATTCGAGGTCGGAGATCGATACTTCGAACTCCGCCAGCTCGCTTTCCTTGCAGGCCACGAAGATGTCGATGTATTCCGGGCTGATGTATTGGTTGAGGACCTCGCTGTCATCCAGCGCTCGCAAGGCATCACGCAGGTTGTTCGGCAGGCTCTGCTCAAGCTGCTCGTACGAATTGCCCTCGATCGGCGCGCCGGGTTCGACCTTGTTGGTCAGGCCGTGGTGGATACCAGCGAGAATCGCGGCAAGCATCAGGTAAGGGTTGGCATCGGCACCTGCGACGCGGTGCTCGATACGCAAGTTATCGCTGCTGTCGGTGGGCACGCGCAGGGCGACGGTGCGGTTGTCCAGGCCCCAGCTCGGGGCGTTCGGCACATAGAACTGAGCACCAAAGCGGCGGTAAGAGTTGATGTTCGGACACAGGAAGGCCATCGACGCCGGCATGGTTTCCAGCACACCGCCAATGGCGTGACGCAGGGTTTCGCTCTGCAGCGCATCGTCGTTGGCGAAGATGTTCTTGCCGGTTTTCTTGTCCAGCAGCGAGATGTGCACGTGCAGGCCGTTGCCCGCCTGGCCCGGGTAGGGCTTGGCCATGAAGGTCGAGTCCATCTCGTGGTCGTAGGCGATGTTCTTGATCAGGCGCTTGAGCAGGATCGCGTAGTCGCAAGCCTTGAGCGGATCGGCGACGTGATGCAGGTTGACCTCGAACTGCGCCGGGGCACTTTCCTTGACGATCGCATCCGCCGGCAGACCCTGCTCCTTGGCGGCCTCGAGCATGTCCTGCAGGCAGTCGGCGTACTCGTCCAGGTCGTCGATCAGGTAGACCTGGGTGGACTGCGGGCGCTTGCCCGAGATCGGCGAGCGTGGCGGCTGCGGCCGACCGTTCAAATTGTCCTGGTCGATCAGGTAGAACTCCAGCTCGAACGCTGCGCAAATATCCAGACCAAGCGCATCGAACTTGCTCACCACCTGGCGCAGCACTTCACGCGGGTCGGCGAAGAACGGCTCGCCTTCGATTTCGTGCATGGTCATCAGCAACTGCGCCGTCGGCCGTTTCTGCCAGGGCTCGTTGGAGAGCGAGCCTGGGATCGGATAGCAGATGCGGTCGGCATCGCCGATATCCAGGCCAAGGCCCGTGCTTTCCACGGTCGAGCCGTTGATATCCAGGGCGAACAGCGAAGCCGGCAGGTTGATGCCCTTCTCGTACACCTTGTGCAGGCTGGCCCGCTCGATGCGCTTGCCGCGCACCACGCCGTTCATGTCGGAGATCAACAGGTCGACGTACTGCGTGTCCGGGTGGGCTTCCAGGAATTCATTCATCTCGCGGGAAGAACGGGCGCACGGGGAGACCGACGTCATGGCTGTACATCCTTTGATTCGGAGCGGCGATGTGGGGATATGGCTGGCGCCTCGAGGGCGACGATGGTTGCTGCTGTTGTTCTTTTCACTGCCCCATCGTGGGGAAATTCTGTGGCTCGCCCGGTGCATTGATTCCCGGGGGCCGTTCCACTATAAAGTGGGCTCCAGTGCAACAGACATTGGCAAATCGGCAAGCAGAGCGTGCACAAATGCAATATCAGATCAATCACGCGGACCTCGCCCTGGTCCTGGCGCTGGAACGTGGTCGCTCACTGGCCAAGGCCGCCGAGCTGCTCAAGGTCGATGTTTCGACGGTGTTTCGCTCGATCCGGCGACTGGAGTCGGCGCTGGGCACCGCCCTGTTCGTCAAGAGCCGCAAGGGCTACCTGCCAACCGACACCGCACAGGCCCTGGCCGAACAGGCTGAACGGGCCGAGCAGGCGCTGGACGCCGCGCGCATCGCCCTGACCAGCGGCGAGCAGGTGGTCAGCGGTACGGTACGCCTGACCTGCACCGAAGCCGTGCTGCACAGCCTGTTGCTGCCCGCACTGGCCGAATTCATGCCCAACTACCCCGCGCTGTCGCTGGAAATGGGCACCTCCAACACCTTCGCCAACCTGAGCCGACGCGACGCCGACATCGCCCTGCGCCTGACCAATACACCGCCGGAGCATCTGGTCGGACGCTGCCTGGGTTCGACCTCCTACGTAATCTGCGGACGCCCGGAGTTTCGCGAGCGCCTGGCCGAGTCGCCAAACAGCGTGCCGTGGATCGCCCCTGACGACGCCATGCAGGACCACCCCACGGTAGTCTGGCGCAACCAGCAGCACCCCGACCTGATCCCGCGCTACCAGTGCAGTGGCATGTCGACCATTGCTCAGTTGGTCAGCACCGGCATGGGGGTGGCGGCGCTGGCCGACTACATGGTCGACACCCTGCCCGGCGTCGAGGCCTTGAGCGGCGCGCTGCCAGGTTGTGACACCCAACTGTGGCTGCTGACCCGCCCCGATTGTCGAGCGCTGCGTTCGGTACAGACCTTGTTCGAGGAGCTGACCCCACGCTTGCGCGACGCGATGCGCTGAAGCTGTTGTGTTCGCGGGACGGGAAGCGTTATCGTCAGGTTCAAGCGAGAGGCTGTCTGTTACGGCCCTTTCGCGGGCAAGCCCGCCCCCACGAGCAGGTGACACGGATCACCAGACAAAACAGCCCTTCCCTATTGGCTGGTGATTTTTTAAACTATCGAGTCCGCCTGCCCATTCTGGGCTGCACGCTAATCGCATCTGCTACTGAGGAAGACCATGGCCCGCGTAACTGTTGAAGACTGCCTGGAACACGTGGATAACCGCTTCGAGCTGGTCATGCTCTCGACCAAGCGCGCCCGCCAACTGGCCACCGGCGGCAAGGAGCCACGCGTGGCGTGGGAAAACGACAAGCCAACCGTCGTCGCCCTGCGCGAAATTGCCGAAGGCATCGTGACCAATGAATTCATCGCCGCCGAAGAGATCGTCACCGAGGATCCGGTGTTCGCTGCGTTCGAGGACGAGAACAACGAGGCCGTCTGATTCATGCCCGGTCGACGTCGCGCGGCACACGATCCTCTTCCTCTGCAAGAGGTGAAACCATGCCGGGTATAGAAGCCCTCGCCGAGCGGCTGTCGACCTATCTGGGCCCCGAACAGGTCAATCTTGTTCGCCGGGCCTATTTCTATGCCGAACAGGCACACGACGGGCAACGCCGCCGCAGTGGCGAGCCCTACGTGACCCATCCGCTGGCAGTCGCCAGTATTCTCGCCGACATGCACATGGACCATCAGAGCCTGATGGCCGCCATGCTGCACGACGTGATCGAAGATACCGGCATCGCCAAGGAAGCCCTCAGCCAGCAGTTCGGCGAAACCGTCGCCGAGCTGGTCGACGGGGTCAGCAAGCTGACCCAGATGAATTTCGAGACCAAGGCCGAGGCGCAAGCCGAGAACTTCCAGAAAATGGCCATGGCCATGGCCCGCGATATCCGCGTGATCCTGGTCAAGCTGGCCGATCGCCTGCACAACATGCGCACCCTGGAAGTGCTGTCCGGTGAAAAGCGCCGGCGCATCGCCAAGGAAACCCTCGAGATCTACGCCCCCATCGCCAATCGGCTGGGCATGCACACCGTGCGCGTGGAGTTCGAGGATCTTGGTTTCAAGGCCATGCATCCCATGCGCTCCTCGCTCATTCACCGGGCGGTGAAGAGCGCGCGCGGCAACCGCAAGGAAATCGTCGCCAAGATCGAGACCTCGCTGGCCAACTGCCTGGCGGCGGACGGCATCGAGGGCGAGGTCAGCGGCCGGCAGAAACACCTCTATGGCATCTACAAGAAGATGCGCGGCAAGCGCCGCGCCTTCAACGAGATCATGGACGTGTACGCCTTCCGCATCATCGTCGACAAGGTCGACACCTGCTACCGCGTGCTGGGTGCCGTGCACAACCTGTACAAGCCGCTGCCGGGGCGCTTCAAGGACTACATCGCGATTCCCAAGGCCAACGGCTACCAGTCGCTGCACACCACGCTGTTCGGCATGCACGGTGTGCCCATCGAAATCCAGATCCGCACCCGCGAAATGGAAGAGATGGCCAACAACGGCATCGCCGCGCACTGGCTGTACAAGTCGAACGAGGAAGAACAGCCCAAGGGCAGCCACGCCCGCGCCCGTCAATGGGTCAAGGGCATCCTCGAGCTGCAGCAGCGGGCCGGCAACTCGCTGGAGTTCATCGAGAGTGTGAAGATCGACCTGTTCCCGGACGAGGTCTATGTCTTTACGCCCAAAGGCCGGATCATGGAGCTTCCCAAAGGCTCCACTGCCGTCGACTTCGCCTACGCGGTGCACACCGACGTCGGCAACAGCTGCATCGCCTGCCGCATCAACCGTCGCCTGGCACCGCTCTCCGAGCCGTTGCAAAGTGGCTCGACGGTCGAGATCGTCAGTGCACCGGGCGCACGCCCAAACCCGGCCTGGCTCAACTTCGTGGTTACCGGCAAGGCACGCACGCACATTCGCCATGCGCTCAAACAGCAGCGCCGCTCCGAATCCATCAGCCTCGGCGAACGTCTGCTGAACAAAGTGCTGACAGGCTTCGACAGCAGCCTGGACAAGATCGCCGCCGAGCGCGTCCAGGCCATCCTCACCGAATACCGCCTGGAGCTCGTCGAAGACCTGCTCGAAGACATCGGCCTGGGCAACCGCATGGCCTACGTGGTCGCCCGCCGCCTGCTGTCCGCCGAAGGCGAGCAGTTGCCATCGCCAGAGGGCCCGCTGGCGATCCGCGGCACAGAAGGCCTGGTGCTCAGCTACGCCAAGTGCTGTACGCCGATCCCGGGGGACCCCATCGTCGGCCACCTGTCGGCGGGCAAGGGCATGGTTGTGCACCTGGAAGACTGCCGCAACATCAGTGAAATCCGACACAACCCGGAGAAGTGCCTGCAGCTCTCCTGGGCCAAGGACGTCACCGGCGAGTTCAATGTCGAACTGCGCGTCGAACTGGAACACCAGCGCGGCCTGATCGCCCTGCTGGCCAGCAGCGTCAACGCCGCCGACGGCAACATCGAGAAGATCAGCATGGATGAGCGCGACGGTCGCGTCAGCGTGGTCCAACTGGTGGTCAGCGTGCGCGACCGCGTGCACCTGGCTCGCGTGATCAAGAAGCTGCGCACCCTGACCGGCGTGGTCCGCATCACCCGAACGCGTGCGTAGTCCGTCAACCGCAAGGAGTCAACATGACCAAGACCGTCATCAACAGCGACAAGGCCCCTGCCGCCATCGGCACCTACTCCCAGGCGATCAAGGCTGGCAACACCGTCTACATGTCGGGCCAGATTCCTCTGGATCCCAAGACCATGGAGCTGGTTGAAGGCTTCGAGGCACAGACCGTGCAGGTCTTCGAAAACCTCAAGGCTGTTGCCGAGGCCGCTGGCGGTTCGTTCAAGGATATCGTCAAGCTGAACATCTTCCTCACCGACCTGAGCCACTTCGCCAAGGTCAACGAGGTCATGGGTCGCTACTTCGAGCAGCCCTACCCAGCCCGTGCCGCGATTGGCGTGGCTGCCCTGCCAAAGGGCTCGCAAGTCGAGATGGACGCCATCCTCGTCATCGAGTGATGCCCCAGGCGGCGGGCGCCCGGCCTGCCGCCTTTCCTTCCTGAAGGTTCCCACCATGCGTCATGCCCTGCCTCTCGCGCTGGCAGCCCTGCTTCTGGGCGGCTGCGCCAGCCACAAACCTGAAGATTTCAACGGTACCTGGATCAACCAGGATGCCATCGACGCCGCCGTCAAGGGCGACAGCTTGCGCAAGGCGCTGTCCAGCCATGGTCCGGTGTTCGAATGGAAGATTGACGTCGCCAGCCAGCAAGCCCGTTACAGCAATGGCTTCGAAGCCGCTGAGGGCAGCCTCGTCGCGGCGGACAAGCGATGGCAAGCCAATTTCGAAGGCGGCCAGAGCGAGCAATTGAGCCTCGATGGCGACGAGTTGCAAACGACCGACGCCTCCGGCGCCAAGCAGACCTTCGTGCGCAGCAAGCCCCCGACACCCGCCGACGCACCGCTGGGTGGCAGCTTCGAGAAGGCGCTGTACAAGGCGTACCTGGGTGGCGAATGGAAAATCGTCGAAGGCCCAGGCCAGGGCGCCAAGGTCCGCTTCGCCGACGACGGCGGCGTGACCGGCTTGCCCGATCTGGACCGTTACGCCCTTTGCCTGGCCGGCGATTGCGCGACCATGGGCGGCGACAACGACAGCCTCTGGCTGGAGCGCGACCAACGCGGCGCCCCCTGGGTGTTCAAGCGTGATGACGACAAGCTGGAGATCTTCCGTGCAGTCAACCGTGCGCAGCCCGACGAAATGCCAGAACTCGCTGCTGGCGCGCGGCAGTGGGTGCTTGAGCGCGACTGATCCACTACTTGCAGGAGCAATTGTCTCGTCCAGAATCTGACAGCCAGCTCAATCCTTGGGAGCGGCGGTTCGCCGCTCCTACGGGTACCCGGCCAGCCTCGACACCGGTAGTCGAGGCTTGGCTTCAGCCTTTCAGGATCGCCGCGTACCCTTCCTTGTAGCTCGCATACTGCGGCACCCAGCCCAGCGCCCGTGCCCGCGCGTTGCTGCAGCGCTTGCTGCCGGTGCGGCGCACGCGCTGCTCGTCAGACCACTCGGTAACGCCCATGTACTGGCGCAGCCAGGCCACCACCTCGGCCAGCGGGGCCGGATCGTCGTCGACACCGATGTAACAGTCCTGCAACGCCACCCCGTCCGCGTCTGCCTGCAGCAGGAACGCCAGCAAACCGGCCGCGTCCTCGGCATGAATGCGATTGCCGTACAGCGGCGGGTCCTCGGCCACCCGATATCCCTGGCGCACCTGGCTCAGCAGCCACTCGCGGCCGGGGCCATAGATCCCCGTCAGGCGCACCAGGCTGGCGGGAATCCCGCTCTCGAGCGCCAAGCGCTCGGCCTCCAGCATGATCCGCCCCGAATATCCCTCGGGCTCGGTGGCCGCACCTTCCTCGACCCACTCGCCGCCCTGCTGCGCATAGACGCTGCTGCTGGACACGAACAGCAAGCGGCGCGGGTGCTGCCCCTTGTCCGCCAACCAAGTCAGCACGTGGCGCAAACCCTCCACGTAGGCGGCTCGATAACCGGCTTCATCGTGCTGGCTGGCCGCCACGCAATACACCAGATAATCCGGGGAACGCTCGGGCCAACCTGCAGGAATGCTGGGGTCGGACAGATCGGCCGCCACCGGCAGAACGCCTGCAGGCAGTTGCCCCACCGTGCGACGCAGCCCATGTACCTGCCAGCCGCGGGCGAGCAGTTGCCGGGCCAGGCGGCTGCCTACATCACCACAACCTACGATCATCGCGGACAGATCCGACATCACTTCACTCCAGAACGAAAGGCCCAGGCTAGCCGTATTAGACGATCAGCGGCTATCCAAAGCGTAAAAAAAGATACTCTATTACTTTTGTTAACAAGAATTACTTGCAATAATGGCGCCCTGATCAGTTCTCGGCCCGCCTCGAGGCCATGGAGAACACCACCTTATTTTTCTTCATCAGGTCCGGCCAGCATGACTCGTACTCAACCTTCCGCTTCGCCAACCACATCGCGCGCCTGGCGCGCCATCGCCGCGCTGCTGTTCAGCCTGGTGCTGGCCCCGGCCGCCATGGCTGAAGAGCCTGCCGCCAACGGCGCCACCCCTCCTGCTGCAGTCGCTCCGGCTGACCCGGCCGCCACTGGCCAAGCCCCCGCGAACGCCGCTGAGCCCGCCGAGGCCCAGGCACCAGCAAACGAGAACGTCGAAGCACTGGTCGAAGACACCTCGCTGGGCATGGCTCACGACCTGTCCCCATGGGGCATGTACAAGAACGCCGATATCGTCGTGAAGGCGGTAATGATCGGCCTGGCCATCGCCTCCATCATCACCTGGACCATCTGGATCGCCAAGGGCTTCGAGCTGATGGGCGCCAAGCGCCGCCTGCGCGGTGAAATCGCCCTGCTGAAGAAATCTGCCAGCCTGAAAGAAGCCAGCAGCGTCGCCGACAAGGAGGGCACCCTGGCCCATACCTTGATCCACGACGCCCTCGAGGAAATGCGCCTGTCGGCCAACACCCGCGAGAAGGAAGGCATCAAGGAACGCGTCAGTTTCCGCCTGGAGCGCCTGGTCGCTGCCAGCGGTCGCAACATGAGCAGCGGCACCGGCGTGCTGGCCACCATCGGCTCCACCGCGCCATTCGTCGGCCTGTTCGGCACCGTGTGGGGCATCATGAACAGCTTCATCGGCATCGCCAAGACCCAGACCACCAACCTCGCCGTCGTTGCCCCAGGCATCGCCGAAGCCCTGCTGGCCACCGCCCTGGGCCTGGTCGCCGCGATTCCGGCCGTGGTCATCTACAACGTCTTCGCCCGTTCCATCGCCGGCTACAAGGCGCAGGTCTCCGACGCCTCGGCGCAGGTCCTGCTGCTGGTCAGCCGTGACCTGGACCATCAGGCTGGCGAGCGCGCCGCCCCGCACATGGTGAAAGTGGGGTAAGCCATGGGCCTGCATCTCAACGAAGGTGGCGACGACCTCGCCGAAAACCACGAAATCAACGTCACGCCGTTCATCGACGTGATGCTGGTACTGCTGATCATCTTCATGGTTGCCGCACCACTGGCGACGGTCGACATCAAGGTCGACCTGCCAGCCTCGACCGCAAAACCTGCACCGAGGCCCGAGAAACCGGTGTTCGTCAGCGTCAAGGCCGACAAGAAGCTGTACGTCGGCGATGACGCGGTGGCCCTGCCCGAACAGCTTGGCGCGATGCTCGACGCCAAGACCAAGGGCGACAAGGAAACCACCATCTTCTTCCAGGCCGACAAGGGTGTTGACTACGGCGACCTGATGGAAGTGATGAACACCATGCGCGCGGCCGGCTACCTCAAGGTCGGTCTGGTCGGACTCGAGACGGCAGCCAAGAAATGACGAACAAGCGCTCCAACCTGGTGCGCTACGGTGGCAGCCTGGCAGCCGTGCTCGGTGTGCACGTGATCGCCGTAGTGCTGACGCTCAACTGGTCGGTGCCCCAGGCCATCGAGCTGCCGCCGGCAGCGATGATGGTCGAGCTGGCACCGGTCCCCGAGCCTGCGCCACCGCCGCCACCGAAAGCTGCTCCACAGCCGCCTGCACCGGTCGAAGAGCCACCGCTGCCCAAGCTGGTGGAGGCTCCGAAACCGAAGATCGCGATCCCGAAGCCGCCCAAGCCGAAGGCCAAGCCCCAGCCGCCCAAGCCCGAGAAAAAGCCTGAGCCGCCGAAGGACGAACCACCGGCCAAGGAACAAGTGGCCGATACCGCGCCAAGCAATGCTCCGCCGCAGAAGTCGGCAGCGCCGCAGCCGAGTATCGCCTCCAACAGCAACGCCCTGCCGACATGGCAAAGCGACCTGCTGCGTCACCTGGCGAAGTACAAGAAGTACCCGGAAGACGCACGTCGCCGTGGCCTGCAAGGGATCAACCGGTTGCGCTTCGTGGTCGATGCCGAGGGCAAGGTGCTGTCGTACTCGCTGGCCGGAGGCTCAGGCAGTGCTGCACTCGACCGCGCGACGATGGACATGATCCGCCGCGCCGGCACGGTACCCAAGCCGCCTGCGGAGTTGTTGAACAATGGCACGATCGAGGTAGTGGCGCCCTTCGTCTACTCGTTGGACAAGCGCTGATACATTGCATCTGTCACAAAACCGCAAGTCTGATAACGTGCGTCTATCGATTGCACCCGCTATGCTGGGGCCGCAACTTCATGGACGCACGTTATGACCCTCACTGAACTCCGCTACATCGTCACACTCGCTCAGGAGCAGCACTTCGGCCATGCCGCCGAGCGTTGCCACGTCAGCCAGCCGACCCTGTCGGTCGGGGTGAAGAAGCTTGAGGACGAGCTGGGCGTGCTGATCTTCGAACGCAGCAAGAGCGCCGTACGCCTGACACCGGTCGGCGAAAGCATCGTCGCCCAGGCGCAGAAGGTGCTCGAGCAGGCCCAAGGCATCCGCGAACTGGCCCAGGCCGGCAAGAACCAGCTCACTGCTCCACTGAAAGTCGGCGCCATCTATACCGTCGGTCCCTACCTGTTCCCGCACCTGATTCCACAGCTGCACCGGGTTGCCCCGCAGATGCCGCTGTACATCGAAGAGAACTTCACCCACGTGCTGCGCGAGAAACTGCGCAACGGCGAACTGGACGCGGTCATCATCGCGCTGCCGTTCAACGAGGCCGACGTGCTGACGCTACCGCTGTACGATGAGCCATTCTGCGCGCTGATGCCGGCCGACCACCCCTGGACCGCCAAGAAGACCATCGACACCGCCCTGCTCAACGACAAGAGCCTGCTGCTGCTCGGCGAAGGTCACTGCTTCCGCGACCAGGTACTCGAAGCCTGCCCGACCCTGAACAAGGGTAACGATGCCTCGAAGCACACCACAGTCGAATCCAGCTCGCTGGAGACCATCCGTCATATGGTCGCCTCGGGCCTGGGTGTTTCGATCCTGCCGTTGTCGGCGGTGCACAGTCATCACTACGCCCCTGGCGTCATCGAAGTGCGTCCACTGACAGCGCCTGCGCCGTTCCGAACCGTTGCCATCGCCTGGCGCGCCAGCTTCCCGCGGCCAAAGGCAATCGAGATCCTCGCCGATTCGATCCGCCTCTGTTCGGTCGCCAAGGCGCCTGCGCCACAGCCGGCCTGATGCCATGACGGAGTTGTCGAAGGTCCCGGTCACCGAGCTCAAGGGCGTCGGCGAGGCCATGGCGGAAAAACTCGCCAAGGTCGGCCTGGAAAGCCTGCAGGACTTGCTGTTCCACCTGCCACTGCGTTATCAGGACCGCACCCGCGTCGTACCGATCGGCGCCCTGCGTCCGGGTCAGGATGCCGTGATCGAGGGCGTGGTCAGCGGTGCCGACGTGACCATGGGCAAACGCCGCAGCCTGGTGGTACGCCTGGGCGACGGCACGGGCGTGCTAAGCCTGCGCTTCTATCACTTCAGCAATGCACAGAAAGAAGGCCTCAAGCGTGGCACCCACCTGCGCTGCTACGGTGAAGCACGCCCCGGAGCCTCTGGCCTTGAGATCTATCATCCGGAATACCGCGCGCTCAACGGCGACGAACCGCCACCGCCCGTCGAGCAGACCCTGACCCCGATCTACCCGACCACCGAAGGCCTCACCCAGCAGCGTCTGCGCCTGCTCTGCCAGCTCAGCCTGAGCAAGCTCGGCCCGCGCAGCCTGCCCGACTGGCTGCCGGATGAGCTGGCCCGCGACTATCACCTGGCGCCACTGGACGACGCCATCCGCTACCTGCACAACCCACCCGCCGACGCCGACCTCGACGAGCTTGCCGAAGGCCAGCACTGGGCCCAGCACCGCCTCGCATTCGAGGAACTGCTCACGCACCAGCTCTCCCAGCAGCGTCTGCGTGAGAGCCTGCGGGCCCTGCGAGCCCCGGTGCTGCCCAAGGCCAGCCGCCTGCCCGGGCAGTACCTGGCCAACCTCGGATTCACTCCCACCGGTGCCCAGCAGCGGGTAGGCAACGAGATCGCCTATGACCTCAGCCAGCCAGAGCCGATGATGCGCCTGGTACAAGGTGACGTGGGTGCCGGCAAGACCGTGGTTGCTGCGCTGGCAGCGCTGCAGGCGCTGGAGGCCGGTTACCAGGTCGCGCTGATGGCGCCCACCGAGATCCTCGCCGAACAGCACTACATCACCTTCAAGCGCTGGCTCGAACCCTTGGGGATAGAAGTCGCCTGGCTGGCTGGCAAGCTCAAAGGCAAGGCCCGCGTCAGTGCGCTGGAGCAAATCGCCGGCGGCGCCCCCATGGTGGTCGGCACCCATGCGCTGTTCCAGGAAGAAGTGAAGTTTCGTCACCTGGCCCTGGCGATCATCGACGAGCAGCACCGTTTCGGCGTGCAGCAACGGCTGGCCCTGCGCAAGAAGGGCGTGAACGGCACGCTGTGTCCGCACCAGTTGATCATGACCGCCACCCCCATCCCGCGTACGCTCGCCATGAGCGCCTACGCCGACCTTGACACCTCCATTCTTGATGAGCTGCCGCCCGGCCGAACGCCAGTCAATACCGTGCTGGTGGCTGACAGTCGCCGCTTCGAGGTGGTAGAGCGGGTCCGCGCTGCCTGCGCCGAAGGGCGCCAGGCCTACTGGGTGTGCACCCTGATCGAGGAATCCGAGGAGCTGACCTGCCAGGCCGCCGAAAGTACGTTCGAAGAGCTGGGCAGCGCGCTCGGCGAGCTGCGTGTGGGCCTGATCCACGGGCGCATGAAGCCTGCGGAAAAAGCCGCGGTGATGGCCGAGTTCAAGGCCGGCCATCTGCAATTGCTGGTGGCCACCACGGTGATCGAGGTGGGGGTGGACGTGCCCAACGCCAGCCTGATGATCATCGAAAACCCTGAACGCCTGGGCCTGGCCCAGCTTCACCAGTTGCGTGGCCGGGTCGGTCGAGGTAGCGCCGTCAGCCATTGCGTGCTGCTCTATCACCCGCCACTGTCACAGATCGGCCGCGAACGCTTAGGGATCATGCGCGAAACCAACGATGGCTTCGTCATCGCCGAGAAGGATCTCGAGCTGCGCGGCCCCGGCGAAATGCTCGGCACCCGCCAGACCGGCCTGCTGCAATTCAAGGTCGCCGACCTGATGCGTGACGCCGACCTGCTGCCCGCAGTACGCGACGCCGCACAGGCATTGCTGGCACGCTGGCCCGATCATGTCAGCCCGCTACTGGATCGGTGGCTGCGTCACGGCCAACAATACGGCCAAGTGTGACACCGATCCCATTCGTGCCCCAGCTCGGGGCTCAGGATGGTTATACTTCGCGTTTAAAAAGACACCTTTGGAAACAGCCCATGACTGAAGTGGCCTTGGACACCGCAACCCCGCACGCTCCGTCGGTCATCCGACTGCTGCTGGAAAAGCTCGGCGTAGCCTATCGCGAGGTGTCCGAACACCCGCGGCTGCCCGCGAAATCGCGCGTCCAGGCCGTTCTGCTGGACGATGAAGTCGGCGCGCTCATGGTGCTGTTCCCACAAAGCCATCTGCTGGACCTGCAGCGCCTGGAAGAGCTGACCGGTCGCAAACTCAAGGCCGTGCCGCTGGAGCGTCTGAAGAAGATGCTCGACAAGCATCAGCTCAAGGCCTTGCCGGCAATCCCGGCCCTGACCAGCTCACCGTGCCTGTACGACGAGCGGCTGCTCAACGCCGATAGCCTGTTGATCCAGTCCGGTGAGGCTGGGCTGCTATTGGAAGTGGCCCGCGACAACTTCAAGCGCATGCTGAGCAAGGCCAGCGCCGGAAGCTTTGGTCTTGAAGTCGAAAGCATCCAGCGCAACCTCGACCGCCCTCACGACGACACCAAGGAAATCTCCAACGCGGTCCAGGCCTTCACTGCCCGCCGCATCCAGCAGCGCCTGGAGCAGACCATCGAGATCCCGCCACTGGCCGACACCGCGCAGAAGATCATCAAGCTGCGCGTCGACCCCAACGCCAGCGTTGACGACATCACCGGCGTGGTCGAAACCGACCCGGCACTGGCCGCACAGGTGGTGAGCTGGGCCGCATCGCCCTACTACGCGTCACCCGGCAAGATCCGCTCGGTGGAAGATGCCATCGTTCGCGTGCTGGGCTTCGACCTGGTGATCAATCTTGCGCTGGGCCTGGCCCTGGGCAAGACCCTGAGCCTGCCGAAAGACCATCCGCAGCAGGCCACGCCTTACTGGCAGCAGTCGATCTACACAGCCGCAGTGATCGAAGGCCTGACCCGCGCCATGCCGCGCGCCGAACGCCCCGAAGCCGGCCTCACCTACCTGGCGGGGCTGCTGCACAACTTCGGCTATCTGCTGCTGGCCCACGTGTTCCCGCCGCATTTCTCGTTGATCTGTCGTCATCTTGAGGTCAACCCGCACCTGTACCACAGCTATGTCGAGCAGCACCTGCTGGGCATCAGCCGCGAGCAGATCGGCGCCTGGCTGATGAAGCTGTGGGACATGCCGGATGAGCTGTCCGCGGCGCTGCGCTTCCAGCACGATCCGAGCTATGAAGGTG
Source organism: Pseudomonas sp. NBRC 111143 (assembly GCF_001320965.1). Taxonomy (NCBI): domain Bacteria; kingdom Pseudomonadati; phylum Pseudomonadota; class Gammaproteobacteria; order Pseudomonadales; family Pseudomonadaceae; genus Pseudomonas; species Pseudomonas sp. NBRC 111143. The sequence goes on from NZ_BCBT01000057.1 coordinate 32,028, forward strand.
AGTATTCGGCCTACCCGAACCTCGTGTGCCTGGCCACGTCGCTGTTGCGTTCCCGGGGCATTGGCTCAGGGCCGCAGGAAGAAATTCCGGAGGCGCTGCTCGAACGCCTTGGACTGACCCGCGACAAGGCGGAGGACGTAGTGAGCAAGGTGCTGGAAGCCGAAGCGCTGCTGCGCGAGCTGGCCTCGCAGTTCCAGGCCCCACACTGACTGGCAAGAGCGGGTTTGCCCGCTCCTACACAGGCGGATTCAGGCCTTTTTCTTGCGGGGCTTGAGGTATTTCATCAGCCCCTGAAACCAGATCACCAGTGCCGGGTTGCCCTTGATCTGGATGTTCTTGTCCTGAATCCCCTGCATGAACGCCAACTGCTTGTTGCCAGCCTGCAAGGTGGCAAAGCCGAACGCGGCATCCTTGAAGGCGATGGCAAAGGCCGGTTGAGGGTGCAGGCCACCCTTGCTGCTGATGCGCTCCCCACTCACCGTGAAATGCCGGGCCACTTTGCCATCCAAGGTCTGCATCTGGAACACCAGGTCCTTGTCGCGCAGTTGCTGCTGGAACGCCGGGTTGTTACGGCTGGCCCTGGCCATCAACAGCCCCATGGCCCAGAGAAGAAAGCGAAACTTCATCAACGCGCCTCGATTGAAATATGACTGAAGCGCGCAGTTTATCCCTTTCTTAAACTTTTTACGCCAGCTCGCCGCATTGTTTCTGCACGCCAGAAGCACAACGGGCGCCCTGGGGCGCCCGTTCGGATGACACTGGAGTGTCAGGAATCGATCACTTGCCTTTCTTGGCTGGCTTGGCGGGAACGTTGACGCTGTCACGCAGGTTCTTGCCAGGTTTGAAGGCAACAGTGTTGCTGGCCTTGATCTTCACCGGTTGACCAGTCTGTGGGTTCTTGCCGGTGCGCGCGCCGCGGTGACGCTTCTCGAAGGTGCCGAAACCGACCAGGGTGACGGTATCCTTGTCGAGCGCGCCAGTGATGCTGTCGAGAATCGCGTTCAGCACCTGATTGGCCTTTTCCTTGGTCAGATCGGCCTTTTCGGCGATGACGGCGGCGAGTTCTGGTTTACGCATAGTGAAGCCTCTTTGACGGGATTTTTGTTGTTATGCCGTGCTACCTGCGAAAGCAGCGCCCAAGGCGCCGCAGGCTCTAATCTGCGGCAGACGGAAGTGAGAATGGCACGCTCACCGTGGCCGCGCCAGTGTCTGAGCGGCCATTGTCGCGCCAAGAACAGGCCAAACACGACAGTTCGAATGGCATTCAGGCCATTAGAGGCGGAAGCTGCCGATTCAGCGCCAGCTTTTCCAACACCGCCGACCCCGTGAGGGCATAACCCAGCAATTGCCCATCGGCGCTGTAGCACAGCGCTTTCAGGTCGCTGCCCTGCCCTTCGACCTGCCAGGTTCCTTCTCGGCCCATCGGTGCTGGCGAAACAACCAGCGGGCAGGCGGGCGTCTTTACCGTGACAGGCATCGGGCCATAGTTCACACCCGTGGGGTTGCCGGCGAGCGTCTGCGCCAGCGCGCGGGCGCAAGCCATCAGCGGCATGACGTAGAGCAGGCTGATGCCATCCACTTCGGCGCAATCGCCCAGGGCGAAGATGTTTGAGTGGGAGGTCCGCAGTTGGCGATCCACCACCACCCCCCGGTTCACCTGCAGCCCGGCAGCGGCGGCAAGGTCTGTACGCGGTCGCAGGCCGATGGCCGAAACCACCAGATCACAGGCAATCACGCTGCCGTCGGACAAGTGAGCCTCGAGACCGCCGCCGGTGCGCCGCAGGCGGGTCAGCACTGGGCCCAGATGGAAGCGTACGCCCAACCCTTCCAGGCCAGCCTGCACCGCACTGGCGGCAGCAGGATGCAACAAGGTCGGCATCACCTGCTCACAGGGCGCCACCACGTCGCACTGGTAGCCGCCGAGGGTCAGATCGTTGGCGAACTCGCAGCCGATCAGCCCGGCACCCAGCAGCAACACGCGCTGCTTGCCCGCGGCGGCGGCACGAAAGCGCGCGTAGTCTTCCAGGTCGTTGATCGGAAAGACCAGCTCGGTGCCGTCGCCCTCAATCGGCACCTGTACCGTCTGCGCACCCAAGGCCAACACCAGGTCGCGGTATTGCACCGCCTCCTCGCCGATCCACAAGCGCTTGTGACCAGGGTCGATGCCGCTGATACGGGTATGGGTACGAATCTCGGCCTTGAGCTGCTCGGCCATGGCGCCCGGCTCGGCCATGCACAGGCCGTCGGCGTCCTTGTGCTTGGCAAAGCCGGTGGAGAGCATCGGCTTGGAATAGGAGCGACCGTCGTCGGCGGTGATCAGCAACAGCGGCGTGTCAGCGTCGAGCTTGCGAAATTCCCGGGCCAGGTTATAGCCCGCAAGGCCAGTGCCGATGATCACCACAGGGGACGTCATGTCGTGCTTCCTCTTGCAGGGGGTCGTCGATCAGCCGATGGCGATCATTTCGAAGTCGCTCTTGCCTACACCACAATCGGGGCACAGCCAATCTTCCGGCACGTCCTCCCAGCGGGTGCCCGGAGCGATCCCGTCGTCCGGCCAGCCCTCGGCCTCGTCGTAGATCAGGCCACAGACAATGCATTGCCACTTCTTCATCAGGGTTCCTCGGTCAGGCGTTGTGTTGCCGCTGATGGTTCTCTCACGGCTGCCCCCCCTTAGGAGCGGGCTCCCCCGCGAAGCACTCACCGCGCAATTCATGACGGGCTTTGTACTGGCCCGGCCGGCAGTATGCAAGCAAACCCGGCAATCATGCTAAGCTCGCCGCCTCTCTGGATGTAACAAGCATACCGACGTGTCGTACGAATCCCCGCAAGCAGCCGCTGTCGCGTGGCTGGCGTATTCACAGCTGGCGAGCGACCTCGACCAGCGCACCCTCGACTGGCTGTTCGACGAAGGCTCCCTGACCCGTCGCCTGACCCGCCTCTCCCACGACCACTTCTGCGTGACGCCGCTGTTCGAAGGCTGGCAACCACTGCGTGACGACGAATGCCTCGCCCTGAATCTTGCGCCAGGCGCGCAGGGCTGGGTGCGTGAAGTCTATCTGCGCGGCCATGACCAGCCTTGGGTATTCGCCCGCAGCGTCGCCAGCCGCGAAGCCTTGGAGCGCGGCGGTCTTGATCTGGAGACCCTGGGCAGCCGCTCGCTCGGCGAATTGCTGTTCTGCGACCAGGCGTTCATTCGCCACCCCATCGAGGTGTGTACGTACCCACAGGCGTGGATGCCGACGGAGGTTGCCAGCGCCAACCTCTGGGGCCGCCGTTCGCGCTTCGAACGCGATGGCCTGGACCTGCTGGTCGCCGAGGTATTCCTGTCAGCGATGTGGCAGGCGGACAAGGAGGTATCGCCCTGATGTACCTGCAACTGCTCAAGTCGCTCAACCGCCTGCATCCCAGAGCCTGGGACTTCGTCCAGCTCAGTCGCCTGGACCGCCCCATCGGCATCTACCTGTTGCTGTGGCCTACGCTCGCGGCCGTGTGGATCGCCGCCAAGGGTGCACCAACCCTGGCCAACGTGCTGATCTTCGGCCTCGGAGTTGCGCTGATGCGCGCGGCGGGCTGCGCGATCAATGACTTCGCCGACCGCAAGGTCGACGGCCACGTCAAGCGCACCGCCGATCGCCCCCTGGCCAGCGGCCGGATAAAGCCGCGCGAAGCGGTGATGCTGTTCGTGGTGCTGACAGGGATCAGTTTCCTGCTGGTGCTGTGCACCAACGCCAGCACCGTGTGGCTGTCGTTTGGCGGCGTTGCCCTGGCGTTCTGCTACCCGTTCATGAAGCGCTACACCTACTACCCGCAGGTGGTGCTGGGTGCCGCTTATTCGTGGGGCATCCCCATGGCCTTCACCGCTGCCGGGGGTGAGTTGCCAGCGGCGGCCTGGCTGCTGTACATCGCCAACCTGCTGTGGACGGTAGCCTTCGATACCTACTATGCGATGGTCGATCGCGACGACGACCTGAAGATCGGCGTGAAATCCACGGCGATCCTCTTCGGCGAGGCCGATCGGGTGATCATCCTGACCTTGCAGGTGCTGTCGCTCGGCTGCCTGTTGCTGGCCGGCAACCACTTCGAACTGGGTGGCTGGTTCCACCTGGGCCTGTTGGGCGCCCTGGCATGCTTCGCCTGGGAGTTCTGGTCGACCCGCACGCTGGATCGCGATGCCTGCTTCAAGGCGTTCCTGCACAACCACTGGGCGGGCCTGCTGATCTTCATCGGCGTGGTGCTGGACTACGCGCTGCGCTGAAGGGAGAGCAGCGGTTCGCCGCTGCGACTTGCCGCGCGATCGCACTGGTGAATTCACTGACGCAATCGCGGGGCAAGCCCGCTCCCACAAAGACCGAACACGCGTCAGGGTTTGGCGATATGCCAGACGTCCTTCACACCATCACCGGTCTTGTCCCCGGCTTTCTTGTCCTTGATGAAGGTGTACAGCGGCTTGCCATCATAGGCCCACTGCTTCTTGCCATCATCGCGCTCGATCACCGTCCACTTGTCCTTGGCCGCTTCATCCTCGGCCTTGACCAGCAGCGGCGGCCAGTTGGTTGCGCAATCACCGTTGCACATCGACTTGCCTGCGGCATCCTTGTCGAAGGTGTACAGGGTCATGCCAGCATGGTCGACCCACATGCCGTCCTTCTCCATCGCGTGGTGCGCCGACGCCACCCCCGGCAATGCCAGCGCAGCGAAAAGGGCCATCCAGCTCAGCGTATGTCGTGTCATTGGAATCACCATCGTGTCGGGGGGAAGAAGGAGAAACACCGCCGCAGCGGCCCTGTGAAGCCTAGCGCAGTCATGCAATGTCGCCAGAACGGCCAACGCCCTGTCACACAGCTGCAATAATTCCGTTATCTAATGCGGGCCAAGACATCATAGATGGGAGAGTTTTGAGCATGGTTGGCAGGAACATTCTGATCGTCGACGACGAAGCGCCTATTCGCGAGATGATCGCCGTTGCATTGGAAATGGCCGGCTACGACTGCCTCGAGGCAGAGAACTCCCAGCAGGCCCACGCCATCATCGTCGACCGCAAGCCGGACCTGATCCTGCTGGACTGGATGCTGCCCGGCACCTCCGGCATCGAACTGGCACGCCGTCTCAAGCGCGACGAGCTGACCGGGGACATCCCGATCATCATGCTCACCGCCAAGGGCGAAGAAGATAACAAGATCCAGGGCCTGGAAGTCGGTGCCGACGACTACATCACCAAGCCGTTCTCGCCCCGCGAGCTGGTGGCACGCCTCAAGGCCGTGCTGCGCCGCACCGGCCCGAGCGACAGCGAGGCACCGATCGAAGTCGGCGGCCTGCTGCTCGACCCGATCAGCCACCGCGTCACCATCGACGGCAAACCCGCCGAGATGGGCCCGACCGAATACCGCCTGCTGCAGTTCTTCATGACCCACCAGGAGCGCGCCTACACCCGTGGCCAGCTGCTCGACCAGGTCTGGGGCGGCAATGTCTATGTCGAGGAGCGCACCGTCGACGTGCACATCCGTCGCCTGCGCAAGGCACTGGGTGAAGCCTACGAAAATCTGGTACAAACCGTCCGCGGCACCGGCTACCGTTTCTCGACCAAGAGCTGACGCGCCCGCACGCTTCACTGCAAGCCGCTGTACAAGGACTGTGAATTGAACCCGAACTGGCACGCGACCCTGATTCGCCACCTGCTCCTGCTGATCAGCGTCTGCCTGCTCGGCGGGCTGATCAGCGGGCAATACGGCTGGAGCCTGGCGGTTGGCCTGGCGCTCTACCTGGGCTGGACCCTGAAGCAGTTGCTGCGCCTGCACGAATGGCTGCGCAACCACCAGCCCGACGAGGCGCCGCCGGACGGCTACGGGCTGTGGGGCGAAGTGTTCGACAGCATCTACCACCTGCAGCGCCGCGACCAGCGTGTCCGCGGGCGCCTGCAAGCGGTGATCGACCGAGTCCAGGAGTCCACCGCGGCCCTGCGCGATGCGGTGATCATGCTCGACAGCGATGGCAACCTGGAGTGGTGGAACCGCGCCGCCGAGACCCTGCTGGGCTTCAAGACGCCCCAGGATGGCGGACAACCGGTCACCAACCTGGTCCGTCATCCGCGCTTCAAGGAATACTTCGAAGCGGAAAACTACGTCGAACCGCTGGAAATCCCCTCACCGATCAACGACCGCCTGCGCGTGCAACTGCACATCACCCGCTACGGCAACAACGAGCACCTGATGCTGGTGCGCGATGTAACCCGCATCCACCAGCTCGAACAGATGCGCAAGGACTTCGTCGCCAACGTCTCCCACGAACTGCGCACGCCGCTGACAGTGATCGCGGGCTACCTCGAGACGCTGCTGGATAACGTCGAGGACGTGAACCCGCGCTGGGCTCGCGCGCTGCAGCAGATGAGCCAGCAAGGCTCGCGCATGCAGACCCTGCTCAACGACCTGTTGTTGCTGGCCAAGTTGGAAGCGACCGACTATCCCTCGGACAACCAGCCGGTGGCGGTGGATACTTTGCTGCAGTCGATCAAGGGTGACGCCCAGGCGCTGTCCGGGCCCAAGCGCCAGAACATCTCCCTGGAGGCCGCGCCGGGCCTGCGCCTGAAAGGCAGCGAATCGGAACTGCGCAGTGCCTTCTCCAACCTGGTGTTCAACGCAGTGAAGTACACCCAGGAGGAAGGCACCATTCGCATCCGCTGGTGGGCCGACGAGCAGGGGGCCCACCTGAGCGTGCAGGACTCGGGGGTGGGCATCGACGCCAAGCACCTGCCGCGCCTGACCGAACGCTTCTACCGCGTCGACTCCAGCCGTGCCTCCAACACAGGCGGCACCGGGCTGGGCCTGGCGATCGTCAAGCATGTGCTGATGCGCCATCGCGGCAAGCTGGAAATCAGTAGCGTGCCGGGTCATGGCAGCACGTTCACCTGTCATTTTGCGCCGGCACAATTGGCGGCAAATCGCAGCTGAGAATCGGCGAGCAAAAACCATCCCCTTTGCTTTTGCAGCTTCAGCCGCTACATTGGATCCCCTGTGCCAGCGAGAGCTGGCACTTTTTTTCTCTCTCTTTCAAAGACGGACCCCGTAAAAACTCCATCATGGACCCTTCCCCTGGTATCAGCCTCGCTTCTCTATTCGCCGATTTCGGCATGATTCTCTTTGCCCTGTTCCTGGTAGTGCTCAATGGCTTCTTCGTTGCCGCCGAGTTCGCCATGGTCAAGCTGCGCTCAACCCGCGTCGAATCCATCGCCGAGCTGCACGGCTGGCGCGGCAGCATCCTGCGCAAGGTACACAACCAGCTCGACGCCTACCTGTCGGCCTGCCAATTGGGCATCACCCTGGCCTCGCTGGGCCTGGGCTGGGTCGGAGAGCCGGCCTTCGCCCACCTGCTCGAACCGCTGCTGGCCTATCTGGGCGTCGACAGCCCGGAACTGATCAAGGCCGTGTCGTTCTTCGTCGCCTTCTTCGTGATCTCGTACCTGCACATCGTGGTTGGCGAACTGGCGCCCAAATCCTGGGCGATCCGCAAGCCCGAGCTGCTGTCGCTGTGGACGGCAGTACCGCTGTACCTCTTCTACTGGCTGATGTACCCGGCGATCTACCTGCTCAACGCCAGCGCCAACACCATCCTGCGCATCGCCGGGCAGGGCGAGCCCGGGCCGCACCATGAGCACCACTACAGCCGTGAAGAGCTCAAGCTGATCCTGCACTCCAGCCGCGGCCAGGACCCGAGCGACCAGGGCATGCGCGTGCTGGCCTCGGCGGTGGAAATGGGTGAGCTGGAGGTGGTCGACTGGGCCAACTCCCGTGAAGACATGGTGGTGCTCGATGCCAAGGCGCCGCTGAAGAACATCTTGGCGATGTTCCGCCGCCACAAGTTCAGCCGTTACCCGGTGTATGACGCCGAGCGCGAAGAGTTCACCGGCCTGCTGCACATCAAGGACCTGCTGCTGGAGCTGGCCGAGCTGGACCACCTTCCTGAAAGCATCGACCTGGAAGACCTAGCGCGGCCGTTGGAGCGCGTATCGCGACACATGCCGCTGTCGCAGCTGCTAGAGCAGTTCCGCAAGGGCGGTGCGCATTTCGTGCTGGTCGAGGAAGCCGATGGCAAGGTGATCGGCTACCTGACCATGGAAGACGTGCTGGAAGTGCTGGTCGGCGATATCCAGGACGAACACCGCAAAGCCGAACGCGGCATCCTTGCCTACCAGCCGGGCAAGCTGCTGGTGCGGGGCGACACGCCGCTGTTCAAGGTCGAACGCCTGCTGGGCGTCGACCTTGACCACATCGAGGCCGAGACCCTCGCAGGCCTGGTCTACGAGTCGCTCAAGCGCGTGCCCGAGGAAGAGGAAGTGCTGGAAGTCGAAGGCCTGCGCATCATCATCAAGAAGATGAAAGGGCCAAAGATCGTCCTGGCCAAGGTGCTGAAGCTCGACTGACGACGCTGTTCATGGATTCCCTGCCGTGAAGTCCGGTAGTCCGCCAATCGGACGGTCGAAACGGTAGGGAATCGACTCCAGCGCCAGCCCCACGTTGCGCTGCACCACGAAATGCAGGTGTGGCCCGCTGCTGTTGCCGGTGTTGCCAGACTTGCCCAGCATCTCACCCTGCCCCACCCGCTGACCCTCGCTCACCACCACGGAACCCCGCATCAAGTGCAGGTACACCCCCATGGTGCCGTCTGCGTGCAGGATCCGCACGAAGTTGCCCGAAGGGTTGTTGCCACGACCGCTCTGGCGGTTCTCCACCTTGACCACCACGCCGCCCCGAGCGGCAATGATCGGCGTGCCCTCTGGCATGGCGATGTCCATGGCATAGCGGCCCTTCGCGCCAAAATGGCTGAAGCGGCCGTTGGGCCCTTGGCTCAGCCGGAACGGACCGCCGCGCCACGGAAAGGGATAGCGGTAGGCTTGCGGGCGCTGCGCGGGGTCGCCGAGGGCGTGACGCAGCTTGGCGCGGTATTTCAGTTGGCCGCCGGAACGCGCCAGCAACACGCTCAGCACCTGTGTGGAGCGCGGCGCCAGCACCCGTCGCACGATACGCGGCGCGTTACCGTCGCGGGCGTTGCCCAGGCCTTCCAGACGCAGTTCAACCTCCACCGGGGCGAACAGATCATTGCGCGCCAGGAAACGCACGCCCCCGGCAAAGGTTTCGGGCTGCAGGCGGACCTGATCGTCGAGACGCTCGACCATCGGCTCGCGCAGGGCCATTGCCCGCGCACCGGGGCTAGGCTGGTAGGAATAGGACGCCACGCCGAAGGTGTCGGTGGTGCTGTAGAGGGTCATGGCCATGCCCGGTGCCGAAGCCAAGAGCAGGGACAGCAACAGGCAGGCGCGCATGATGGTGGCTTTTTGACAGTTGTTATGTCTTGAGCCTAGCAGCGAGTTATCCCGGGGGAATGACAGTTGGTCGGGTGGCCGCTTCGAATCTGACGCGGCAAGAGCGGCCTTGTGCCGCTCTCACCAGAGGGTGGAACAGCGGATCAACCGCCCGGCGTGAAGTGCTTCTGCGCAGTACCGCGGGCGATCAATCGCGACAGGTAATCGAGCTTCTGTGCATCCTGATCGACGAACTTGAACGTCAGTTGCAGCCAGTCGCTCTCAGGCTTGGGCTCGAGCGCGGCGATGGCATGCAGGTAACCGTTCAACCGTGCGACCTCGGCGTTCTCACCCTGCTCCAGATCGAGCACCGCACCTTCGAGCACCTGCGGCAGGGCAGCACTGCGGCGCACCACCAACAACGCTTCCTTGAGGCTGAGGGCCTTGATCACGCAGGGCTGAGTACCGCTGGAAAGGCGCAGCTGCCCCTGACCTCGCCCGGACTGGGCAGCAGCGGCAGCGCTCTGCGGTGGCGGTGCGCTGATCAGCGGTTTGCTAGCGGCAGCCGCCGCAGGCGTTGGCGCGACCTTCACGGCTTCGGGCTTGCCGCCGGTCAGGGCACTCAGCGAATCGTTGGCAAAGGCCGAATTGACTCGCGCCGGCGCTCCCGCCATCAGGGCCTCGAGCTTGCCGATCTTGGCCAGGGACTTCTTCACCTTGGTCAGCAACTGTTCGTTGGTGAACGGCTTGCCAACGAAGTCGGAGACGCCAGCCTGAATGGCCTGAATCACGTTTTCCTTGTCACCACGGCTGGTCACCATGATGAACTGCAGGGCTTTCATTTCTTCCTGCTGGCGACACCAGGTCAGCAGTTCAAGGCCGGACATCTCCGGCATCTCCCAGTCGCACAGGACCAGGTCGAAACGTTCCTTGCTCAGCATGGCCATGGCCTTGCGGCCATTGACCGCGTCTTCGATGACCATGCCCGGGAAGGCATTGCGCAGGCACTTCCTCACCAGGTCGCGGATGAACGGCGCATCGTCCACGACCAGCACATTGACTTTACTCATCGATACTCCTCTTGAATCCCGACTAGCATACCGCCGACTGATGGCAATTTGCCAAACCACTGGTCACGCCGGGACGTTTCAAGACTGTTCGCGGGTGCCTGCTGTATCTGCCACAAACGAAAACGCCCGGACGAGGCCGGGCGTTGATGCTCGGGAGCAATATTACTTATCGTCCGATTCGCCCGGAACATTAGCCTTTTCGGCAGCGCCGGAAGTGTCGCCCTCGACCTCGGCCTTCATGCGCTTGAGGCCCATGTGGCGTACATCGGTGCCACGCACCAGGTAGATCACCAGCTCCGAGATATTGCGGGCGTGGTCGCCGATACGCTCCAGCGAGCGCAGGGCCCAGATGACGCTCAATACCCGCGAGATCGATCGGGGGTCTTCCATCATGTAGGTGACCAGCTCGCGCAGCGCGGTCTTGTATTCGCGGTCGATGGTCTTGTCGTACTGGGCCACCGACAGTGCCAGCTCGGCGTCGAAACGGGCGAAGGCGTCCAGTGCATCGCGGACCATGTTGCGCACCTGGTCGCCGATGTGACGCACTTCGACGTAGCCACGGGGCGACTCGCCTTCCTCGCACAGCTGAA
>NZ_BCBT01000058.1:0-42213 GCF_001320965.1 Pseudomonas sp. NBRC 111143
TAGAGTGCTTTCAATACACTCAGTCATCAACGTGGTTCACGCGGGTAAGGGAAGTTGAAATACCCTTTTCTGAGGATGAACCCGTCTGCCGTTCCAGAGAAGCTGACGATGCACCTTCCGTCGATGTTGTTCAGATCGACAACACCTTTTATTGAACGGAGGGCGGTTCCTCCCAGGATGATTCCGGGGATGATGCCGACTTTCCCGCCGTCATGTTCATCCCTGGTGACAAAAGGGTAGTTCCCATCTTTGGTCCCATTGGGAACGTTCAGAACGACCCGATCAACCGGGGGATCCATATACGCGATGATCTGAGTGAAGCCTGCGTTGAACTCATAATCAATCTTGGCATTCGAGGTCTCATACGTATGTTCGCTCTCGAAGCCATACCACTTCAGGCTAAAGTAAGGTTCCGGCGATCTATCCGGCGCAGTTGAACCATAAGAGGCGTCGGGGAGTTTTGTGATCTTGTCCATGTTCCACTCCTGAGCGATAGATTCAGTGAAGGACGATAGGTGCCTGCTGAAGCTAAGCAATTGATCAGGAGCCCACAACTAGCAGAATTATCAGGTACCCAGGCGAAGGTTTACCTGCTCGCAAGTTCTATTCTGCCCAACGCAGCGCGATATTCCCCGGGCGTTGCGCCCATCGCCTGCCTGAAGCGGTTGCTGAAATGGCTGGCACTGGCAAACCCGCACAGCAATGCCACCTGCCCCAGCGGCAGGTCGCCCTGGCGCAGTAACCGGCACGCCTGGTGCAGCCGGCGCGCCAGCAGGTATTGGTGTGGCGGCAGGCCGAAGCTTGCGCGGAACATCCGGGCAAAGTGGTATTCGGACAGATTGCAGCGCAGCGCCAGTTCGTTCAGTGAAAGCGGCTGATCGAGATTGGCCTCGATGTAGTCCACCAGATGCCGACGCTGGTGCGGCGCCAACCCGCCCTTGAGCTTTAGCCCCTGGCGCAGGCCGGCCTGGCCCAGCACGGCATGGTCGATGATGGCGTGGGCCAGGCTGCTGGCCAGCAGGCGCTCGGCAGGTTCGTTCCAGTCAAGCCCGATCAGTTGGTGAAAGCGCAGGGCCTGCTGTGGGTCGTCGAGGAAGGTGGCTTCGTGCAGCTGCATTTCCCGTGGCTCGCGGTCGAGCAGGCGAATGCAGCCGAGGGCGAACTGTTCTTCGCTGATGTACAGGTGCGCCAGGCGGATGGTGCCGTTGATCACCCAGTTGGACTCGTGGCCGGCCGGCATGATGCACAGTTTGTTCGGCGCGCCCTTGTCGCCCGGGCGCTGGCGGCGGAAGGTGCCGGTGCCGTCGGCGATGTAGCACGACAGGGTATGGTGGCTGGGGGCGAGGTAGTCACGCGCATCGTCACGGTTGCGCCACAGGGCTGCGGCCAGGCCCTCGCCCATTTGCGCGCTGGCTTCCAGGCGGGCGTTGGGCGAGCTGTGCATGGCGTTGAAGACTTGCAGCTGATGAAGTGGCGGCATGGGCGATTCCTCTGGAGGGCTATCGTACTGCGGCGCGAGCGCAATGGGAGTGGTTGCCGACGTAAAAGCGCAAGTTTGTGCAAGCGCGGGGCGGGGCGAGGGGGACACACTTCGTGAGCGGCGGTGGGTTCTTCGCGGGCAAGCCCGCTCCCACCGCCGCTCCCGCAGACCGTCGCCAGCCCCAAGGACCCCGCCCATGAACCTGTCGCTCTACCTGCTCACCGTCCTGATCTGGGGCACCACCTGGATCGCCCTGAAGCTGCAATTGGGTGTGGTCGAGATCCCGGTATCGATCGTCTACCGCTTTGCCCTGGCAGGTCTGATCCTGTTCGCGATCCTGCTGCTGACCCGTCGCCTGCAACCGATGAATCGGCGTGGGCACCTGATCTGCCTGGCCCAGGGGCTTTGCCTGTTCTGTGTCAACTTCATGTGCTTCCTCACCGCCAGCCAGTGGATCGCCAGCGGCCTGATCGCCGTGGTGTTCTCCACCGCGACCCTGTGGAACGCGCTCAACGCGCGGATCTTCTTCGGCCAGAAGATCGCCGCCAACGTGCTGGGCGGTGGCGCCATGGGCTTGCTGGGGTTGGGCCTGCTGTTCTGGCCCGAGCTGTCCGGACACGCCGCCAGCCGTGAAACCCTGGTCGGCCTGGGCCTCGCGTTGCTGGGTACCCTGTGCTTCTCGGCCGGCAACATGCTTTCCAGCCTGCAACAGAAGGCGGGCCTCAAGCCGATGACCACCAACGCCTGGGGGATGGTGTACGGTGCGACCCTGCTGGGGTTGTATTGCCTGGTCAATGGCGTGCCCTTCGCCATGGAGTGGAACACCCGCTATATCGGTTCGCTGCTGTACCTGGTGATTCCAGGTTCGGTGATTGGCTTTACCGCCTACCTTACCCTTGTCGGGCGCATGGGCCCGGAGCGGGCGGCGTATTGCACGGTGCTGTTCCCGCTGGTAGCGCTGAACGTGTCGGCATTCGCCGAAGGCTATCAGTGGACGGCACCGGCATTGCTGGGGCTGGTCGCCGTGATGGCCGGTAATGTGCTGGTGTTTCGCAAGCCCCGGTTTGCCAAGGCCACCCAGGCAGCGTTGGCCATGAAGTGAGGCCTGTGCCCGACACCGATGCAGAAGACGCTGGCGCTGCGCTGTCTACACTTGGCCAAACCCCTTGATCCTGCAAGGTAGGCCATGCCGACAGCCCAGCCGTGGAACCGCCCCCTGACACCGCGCCAGGCGCACCTGCTCTGCCTGCTCGCACTTGCCCTGCATGTGCTGCCGCTGATTCTCGCCGACTCGATGTACCTCGACGATGTCTGGCGCGCGCAGACCGCCACGGGGAACTGGACCGCCGAAGGGCGCCTGCTCACCCAGTGGCTGCATGCAGGGCTGAGCTTCGCCGGCGGGGCGATCAACCTGTTCCCCTTGCCGCTGCTGTTGAGCCTGCCAGTGGCGGCCTATGCCCTGGCGCGCCTGGCCATTCACTACTTCGGCCAGCCGCGCCCGACCGACCTGCTCGTGGTGTTGCCGCTGTGGTACAGCCCGTTCTTCCTGCAGAACCTGTCATACCAGTACGACGGGCCCGCCATGGCACTGGGTCTGGCGACGATGATCCTGGCGGTGAGCCTCGATCCACGCCGGTTGTTCGCCGGCACCGTCTTGATTGCCTGCGGCCTGGGTTTCTACCAGGTGACGCTGAATGTATTCATCGGCTTGTGTTGCATCGACGCGGTGCGTGGCCTGTTGCGCGGCGATCCGCTGGCCCGGCTGGGCAAGGTGGTGATCTTGCGTGTGGTGCAGATGTTGTTGGGCGCGCTGGTGTATCTGTCGGTGGCGATGCCATGGATGTCCGAGCAGCGTTTGACCATGCTGGCAGTGGATGCTGCGCTGCCGGGCGAAGTGATAACGCGCCTGGGCACGGCGTTCGAGCATGTCGCCCTGCTGCTGACGCCCGGCAACCTGGTCCTGGCGGCGGGGCTGGCACTGCTGGCCGCCGCTGGGCTGTGGCGCGATGGTCGAGGTATCCATCGGCAGCACGGCCTGCCAGGCCTGCTCGTGCGCGTCGCCGGCCTGCTGCTGGCGGTGCTGGTGCTGGTGGTGATGACCAGCGGCGTGATGCTGGCATTCGACTATTTCATTCATGGCGCACGCACCCTGATGGGCTTTGCCTGCGTGCTGGTGCTACTGCTCTACCTGGCCAGGCGCGGGCTGGGTGACCGCGCGCCTGATCGCGCGCTGATTCTCTGCCTGCCGCTGTTGTCGATGCTGGCGCTGGCCTACGCCCATGGCCGTCTGCTGGAGGCGCAGAAGGCGCAGTTCGCGGCGATCGGTCAGTACATCGGTCAGGACATCCTCAGCCACCCCGCGCTGGACAAGGCCCGCGCCTATTACCTGCTCGAACGCAACCAGGCCGATGGTTGGTTGCCTGCTGCCGCTGGCGCGCAGGCCCGGGCACCATTGCTCAAGTTCATCCGCAGTTCGGACTTCGTACTCTTGCCGGAGATGATGGCGCGCGTCGGTATCGGCCAGTTCTATATCAACAGCAGCGCCAACCAGAGCCCGGCGCCGACCTGGCGCGCCGATGACCTGCTGGCCCGCGGCGGCACACCGGTAGTGGACAACCGCCTGTACAGCATTTACCTCATCGGCGACCAGGGTTATGTGGTGACCAAGCCGCAGCCCAAACCCTGGACGCTGCCTTGAACGCCGGTGCGGGCGGGCTGTTGGACCAGATGCGGCGTTATGTGCTGGTCGGGTTGGGCAACACCCTGGTGCACGGGTCGGTGTTCTTCCTGCTGCACCTGCTGCTGGGGTTGCGCCAGGCGCCAAGCAACCTGCTGGCGTTTGCCGTTGCGGCGAGCCTGTCGTACTACGTCAACGCCCGCTACACCTTCGCGGCCAGGCCCAGCAAGCGGCGCTACTTGCTGTTCCTGCTGGGCATGGGGATAGTGAGTGTGGCGGTGGGTGCGCTTTCCGACTGGGCGCGCCTGTCACCCTGGCTGACCCTCGTGATCTTTTCCATGGTCAGCCTTGTAGCGGGTTACAGCTACTCGCGCAGTGTGGTCTTCAGACGGAGGACGCCATGAACATCACCCTCATCGTGCCGGTGTACAACGAGCAGGACACCCTCGAACACTTCTACCGCACCGTGCGTGCCGAGCCGTCGCTGCAGGGCATGACGGTGGAGATCCTGTTCGTCAATGACGGCAGCAGCGACGAGACCGAGGCGATCTGCGCCGAGCTTGCGCTACGCGATGAATGGGTCACGGTGATCAACTTCTCGCGCAACTTCGGCAAGGAGTCGGCGCTGTTCGCCGGGCTCGAATATGCCGATGGCGATGCCATGGTGCCGATCGATGTCGACTTGCAGGACCCCATCGAACTGATCGCGCAGATGGTCGAGCGTTGGCAGCAGGGCGCCGACGTGGTCCTGGCCAAGCGTCGCAGCCGCGATGCCGACACCCCGCTCAAGCGCTGGAGTGCGCGCCTTTATTACCGGCTGCACAACCGTATCGCCTCCACTCATATCGAAGAGAACGTCGGTGATTTTCGGCTGCTCGACCGCAAGGTGGTCGCCGCGATCCGCCAGTTGCCGGAGCAGCAGTTGTTCATGAAGGGCGTGTTGTCGTGGGTAGGATTTCGCACCGAGATCATCGAATACGACCGCCCGCCGCGGGTGGCGGGGGAGAGCAAGTTCGGCCTGTGGCGGCTGTGGAACCTGGCGCTGGACGGCATCACCTCGTTCAGTACCGTGCCGTTGCGGTTGTGGACCTACATCGGCGCGGGGGTGTCGCTGTTCGCGCTGGTATTCGCGGTGTACCTGATCGTGCAGAAGGTACTGTGGGGGATCGACCTGCCAGGGTATCCGTCGTTGCTGTCGGCGATCCTGTTCCTGGGCGGGGTGCAGCTGATCGGGATCGGGATACTGGGCGAGTATGTCGGGCGGATCTACCAGGAGACCAAGCACCGGCCGCGGTATGTGGTGCGCAGGGTGCTGGGCAGGCGGCGCCAGCCGCGGTGAGCCTGTTGGATGGGTGCTGGCCTCTTCGCGGGCAAGCCCGCTCCCACAACAGCCCACATAGCTTCTGAATACGGTGGTGTTACCTGTGGGAGCGGGCTTGCCCGCGAAGAGGCCGGTACAGTCAGCGGCCAGGCTCAGCCCTTCCACACCTGCGGATTCACCAGGTCCCGTGGCCGCTCGCCCAGCAACGCTGCGCGCAGGTTCTCCATTGCCCGGTTGGCCATGGCATCGCGGGTCTCGGCAGTCGCCGAGCCGATGTGCGGCAGGGTGAGCGCGTTGGGCAGCTTGAACAGCGGAGAATCGGCCAGCGGCTCCTTCTCGTACACATCCAGCCCTGCGCCACGGATGGTGCCAGCTTGCAGCGCTTCGACCAGCGCCGCCTCGTCCACCACCGGCCCGCGGGCGATGTTGATCAGGAAGGCGCTCGGCTTCATCAGCTTCAGCTCACGGGCGCCGATCAGCTTGCGGGTGGCATCGGACAACGGCACCACGATGCAGACGAAATCGGACTCGGCCAGCAACTGCTCCAGGCTGCGGAACTGCGCGCCCAGTTCCTGCTCCAGCGCGCTCTTGCGGCTGTTGCCGGCATACAGGATCGACATGTTGAAGCCCAGGCGACCACGGCGTGCCACGGCGGCGCCGATGTTGCCCATGCCGACGATGCCCAGGGTCTTGCCGTGCACGTCGCTACCGAAATGTGCCGGGCCTACGGTTGCCTGCCAATTGCCGGCCTTGGTCCAGGCGTCCAGCTCGGCGGTACGGCGGGCACAGCCCATGATCAGCGAAAAGCCCAGGTCGGCGGTGCTTTCGGTGAGCACGTCGGGGGTGTTGGTCAGGGCGATGCCGCGTTCGTTGAAGTAGTCCAGGTCGTAGTTGTCGTAACCGACCGACACGCTCGACACCACCTCCAGCTTGCCCGCACCTTCGAGCTGCGCGCGGCCGAGCTTGCGGCCGACGCCGATCAGGCCGTGAGCCTCAGGCAGCGCTTCGTTGAACTGGGCATTGATGTCGCCCAGCTTGGGATTGGGCAGGATCACGTTGAAGTCGTGCTGCAGGCGCTCGGCCATGGCCGGGGTGATACGGCTGAAGGCCAGGACGGTCTTTTTCATCGGGCTACTTCTCTGCAAGGCGGTGGGACGATGGCGGCCCGCGAAAAGGCCGCCGCGAATCAACGATTGGTTAGCAACCTACCATTGTCCCCACCTTCAGTGCAGCAGCTTTTTCAGGTGGCGATCAGCAATTCATGGGTCTTCAGGTCCGCTTCATGCGCCGCCAGGATTTCCGGCAGCGAGTTGCGCAGGTACTCGACCCAGGTCTTGATCTTGGCATCCAGGTACTGGCGCGACGGGTAGATCGCGTACAGGTTCAGCTCCTGCAGGCGATAGTCGGGCATCACCCGCACCAGGCTGCCGTCGCGCAGGCCGTCGATGGCAGAGTAGATCGGCAGCACGCCCACCCCCATGCCACTGCGGATCGCGGTCTTCATCGCGTCGGCGGAGTTCACCTGGAACGGCGAGCTGGTGATGTTGACCATTTCCTGGCCTTCCGGGCCGTCGAACAACCATTTTTCCAGCGGAATCACCGGGCTGACCATGCGCAGGCACTGGTGCTTGAGCAGGTCGGCAGGCTTGTGTGCGATGCCGTGGCGAGCAATGTAGTCGGGCGAGGCGCAGACGATGCTGTAGGTGATGCCCAGGCGCTGGGAGACGAACCCCGAATCCGGCAGCTCGCTGGCCAGCACGATGGACACGTCGTAGCCCTCGTCGAGCAGGTCTGGCACGCGGTTGGCCATGGTCAGGTCGAATGTGACGTCTGGGTGCGTTTCGCGGTAGCGGGCGATGGCATCGACCACGAAATGCTGGCCGACGCCGGTCATCGAATGCACTTTGAGCTGCCCGGCCGGGCGGGCGTGGGCATCGCTGGCCTCGGCTTCGGCCTCCTCGACGAAGGTCAGGATCTGTTCGCAGCGCATCAGGTAGCGCTTGCCCGCTTCGGTCAGGGCGATGCGCCGTGTGGTGCGATTGAGCAAGCGGGTTTGCAGATGGGCTTCCAGGTTGGAGACCGCTCGCGACACGTTGGCGGTGGTCGTATCCAGCTGCGCAGCGGCGGCGGTGAAGCTGCCGAGCTGGGCTACACAACTGAAAGCACGCATGTTTTGCAGGGTGTCCATGGGTCACTCTCGATCTAGAGGACAAAATTGTGACATGAAGTGACGAAAAAGAACGTCCGACCAAAGCCGGATTATCGCTGTTTTGGTAACAAAGATTCGCAGGAATATGCGCTTATCGCCAATGAAACCCGCCCCTAGAATTGCCCGGCCCCTTCACCTCTTCCTCGGGAAATCGCAGCTGTGCCGCGTCGCAACATCGGAGCGCTTCGAGCGCTCAGTGCCTGTGCCCTTAGCCTGTCCTTGAGCGGCTGTATCGGAACCTGGGGCATCGCCCCGCAAAGCAAGACGCTGCAAGCCAACCAACTCGCCACCGACACTGCCATCCGCGAAGCCGACCGCGACGCCCATTGGCCTGCGCAGCAATGGTGGCGCGCCTATGGTGATCCCCAGCTCGATCGCTGGATGGACCTCGCGGTTGCCGATAGCCCGAGCCTGGCCATGGCCGCGGCGCGGGTGCGCCAGGCCAGGGCCCTGGCCGGTGTGGTCGAGTCGGCGGAACGCCTCCAGGCCAACGGCGAGGCGACCCTCAAGCGCCACAACTGGCCGGAGGACCAGTTCTACGGTCCCGGCGCCCTGTCCGGCGCCAATACCTGGGACAACAACGCCGCCATTGGCCTGAGCTACGCCCTCGACCTGTGGGGCCGTGAACGCAACGCCACTGAGCAGGCGCTGGACCAGGCGCACATGCGCGCCGCCGAAGCCCGCCAGGCCCAGCTCGAATTGCACGACAACGTGGTGCGCACCTACATCCAGCTGAGCCTGCATTTCGCCCAGCGCGACATCGTCCAGGCCGAGCTGGAGCAGCAGGAGCAGATCCTCGCGTTGGCCAGGCGGCGCCTCGAAGCCGGGATCGGCACCCATCTGGACGTCAGTCAGGCCGAAGCGCCGTTGCCGGAAACCCATCGGCAGCTCGACAGCCTCGATGAAGAAATCGCCCTGACGCGCAATCAATTGGCGGCACTGGCCGGCAAGGGGCCGGGCGAGGGGGCCAGTCTGCAGCGCCCGACACTGACGCTCGCGGCGCCGCTGTCCTTGCCCTCGGCATTGCCCGCCGAGCTGGTCGGCCAGCGCCCCGACGTGGTCGCCAGCCGCTGGCAGGTGGCAGCCCAGGCCCGCGGCATCGAGGTCGCCCACGCAGGCTTCTTCCCCAATGTCGACCTGGTCGGCGGCCTTGGTTTCATGGCCACCGGTGGCGGGCCGCTGGAGTTTCTCACCGGCCGCAAGTTCAACTACAACGTCGGGCCTGCCATCAGCTTGCCGATCTTCGATGGCGGGCGGCTGCGCGCGCAGTTGGGTGAAGCTTCGGCCGGCTACGACATGGCTGTTGCCCATTACAACGAAACAGTGGTCGGGGCGTTGAAGGGGATTTCCGACCAGTTGATCCGTCGCGAGTCGATGGCGCAGCAGGCACACTTCGCGGCCGAATCGGTCGCCGCCGCGCAGAAGACCTACGACATCGCCACGGTTGCCTTCCAGCGCGGGCTGACCGACTACCTGAACGTGCTCAATGCGCAGACCCTGCTGTTTCGCCAGCAGCAGATCCAGCAGCAGGTCCAGGCTGCGCGCTTGAGTGTGCACGCCGAGCTGGTCACGGCGTTGGGCGGTGGTCTTGGCGCGGGCAGCGACGTGCCGGATGAGGCGCATCAGGCGGTGCCGAAAGCGCCGGCCCTGATTGCCTCGGGACGCGAGCAATGATGCGTTGGCTGTCCAGCCTGGAATGGCGCCGGGGCTTCTTTGCCTGGGCGCGCACCGACGGGGTGACCTGGGTCTACATCTTCAAGGTGCTCGCTGCGGCGTTCCTCACCCTCTGGCTGGCCATGCGCCTGGAGCTGCCGCAGCCGCGCACGGCGATGATCACCGTGTTCATCGTCATGCAGCCGCAGAGCGGGCATGTGTTCGCCAAGAGTTTCTATCGCATGCTCGGCACCCTGGCCGGTTCGGCGATGATGGTCGCGCTGATCGCGATCTTCCCGCAGAACACCGAGCTGTTCCTGCCCAGCCTGGCGCTGTGGGTCGGCCTGTGCTCGGCAGGGGCCATGCGCTATCGCACCTTCCGCGCCTATGGCTTCGTGCTGGCCGGTTATACCGCGGCGATGATCGGCCTGCCGGTACTCCAGCACCCTGACCAGGCGTTCATGGCCGCGGTATGGCGGGTGCTGGAGATTTCCCTGGGGATTCTCGTCTCGACCCTGGTCAGTGCCGCGATCCTGCCGCAATCGGCCAGCGCCGCCATGCGCAATGCCTTGTACCAGCGCTTCGGCGTGTTTGCCGGGGTGGTGGTCGAGGCCCTGCGCGGCAACAGCCAGCGTGCGCTGTTCGAGTCGTGCAACGTGCGTTTCATCGCCGAGGCGGTGGGGCTGGAGAGCCTGCGCAACGTCACCGCCTTCGAAGACCCGCACATGCGCAGGCGCTCCGGGCGCCTGGTGCGCATGAACAGCGAATTCATGGCCATCACCACCCGTTTCAACGCCTTGCACCGTTTGCTCGAACGCCTGCGTGCACGCGGCCCGGCGCAGATCGTCGGCGCCATCGAGCCGGGCTTGCATACCTTGGCGCAATTGCTCGAGCCCTACGTCGGGCGAGCCCTGACCGATGCCGATGCGCTACGCCTGACCCTGGAACTGGCAGCCTACAAGGATGGCCTCCAGGCGCAGGTGCGCGGGCTGCGTGCGGCGTACCTGGAGACCGGCCCCAGCGACGCCGACCTGCTGGACTTCCACACCACCTACGAGCTGCTCTACCGCCTGGTCGACGACCTCTACAGCTACGCCCAGACCCACGCCTCACTGGCCGCGCACAACCACGAACGCGAGCAGTGGGACGAGCCCTATGTGGCACAGACCAGCTGGCTGGTATCGCTGGCCGCCGGCGTGCGTGGCGCCGCGGTGCTGTTGCTGCTGGGCAGCTACTGGCTGCTCAGCGACTGGCCCAGCGGCGCCATGATGACGCTGATCGCCACGGTCACCGCCGGCCTTTCGGCAGCCTCGCCCAACCCCAGGCGCATGTCGTTCCAGATGGCGTGCGGCACCCTGCTCGGGGCGTTCATCGGTTTCTTCGAGACCTTCTTCGTATTCCCCTGGATCGACGGTTTCGCCCTGCTGTGCATGGTGCTGGCGCCGGTGTTCGTGCTCGGTGCGTTCCTCTCGTCGCGTCCGGCCTATGCCGGTTTTGGCGTGGGCTTGCTGGTGTTCTTCGCCATCGGTTCGGTGCCCAACAACCTCACGGTCTACGACCCGTATGCCTTCATCAACGATTACATCGGCATGATCATCGGCATGCTGGTCTGCGCTGCTGCCGGGGCGATCATTCTGCCGCCGAACAGCCGTTGGCTATGGAGCCGTCTGGAGCAGGACCTGCGCGAACAGGTGCTGTTCGCCATCGGTGGGCGCCTGCGTGGCCTGGGCTCGGCTTTCGAAAGCCGCACCCGCGACCTGCTGCACCAGGCCTATGGCCTGGCGGCCGGCAAGCCGCAGGTGCAGGCCGAGCTGATGGGCTGGATGTTCGTAGTATCGGAAGTCGGTCACGCCGTGATCGAACTGCGCAAGGAGCAGGCCAATGCCCCGGTGCACCCGGCCTATGCCGAATCGCAGCCCTGGCGCCAGGCGATCAGGGTGATGGGGCGCGCCCTGGCGCGGCTGTTCCTGCAGCCCAACGCCAGCAACCACGAGCGCGCGCTGGTGGCGGTCGACCACGCCATCAGCCGCGTGCAGGCCACCGACGAACCTTTCGGCCGGCACTTCGACACGTCGGTGCTGCGCCGCGCGCAGAGCTACCTGCACTTCATCCGCACCTCGCTGCTCGACCCCCAGTCACCCCTGGCCCCGGCCAAAGGATTGCACCATGCCCCGTGAGATCGCCTTCCATGGCGTGTACATGCCCACCATGACCCTGATGTTCCTGTTCGCTGCAGGCCTGGCCTGGGGCCTGGACCGCTTCATCGCCAGCCACGACGGCTATCGCTTCTTCTGGCACCCGGCGCTGTTGCGCCTGTCCCTGTTCGTCTGCCTGTTCGGCGCACTGGCGCTGTCTGTCTACTGGTGAGAAACCTTCGATGAAAAAGTTCTTCAGCCTCCTCGCCACCCTGCTGGTGCTGACCGCTGCCGTGGTGATCGGCCGCCAGTTGTGGCTGCACTACATGACCACGCCCTGGACTCGCGACGGTCGCGTGCGCGCCGACATCATCAACGTCGCGGCCGATGTGCCGGGCTATGTGGTGGACGTGCCGGTGCGTGACAACCAGCAGGTGAAGAAGGGCGATGTGCTGATCCGCATCGACCCCGAGCACTATCGCCTGGCCGTGGAGCAGGCCCGGGCGCTGGTCGCCTCGCGCAAGTCCACCTGGGAGATGCGCAAGGTCAACGCACGGCGCCGTGCCGACCTGGACAACCTGGTCATCTCCAAGGAGAACCGCGACGACGCCAGCAATATCGCCAACGCCGCCCTGGCCGATTATCAGCAGGCCCAGGCACAACTGGCAGCGGCCGAGCTGAACCTCAAGCGCACCGAGATCGTCGCCACGGTCGACGGCTACGTCACCAACCTGAACATCCACAAGGGCGATTACGCCCGCACCGGCGAGGCGGTGATGGCGGTGGTGGACGAGCATTCGTTCTGGGTTTACGGCTTCTTCGAGGAGACCAAGCTGCCGCATGTGAAGGTGGGGGACCAGGCCGAGCTGCAGATGATGAGCGGCGAGTTGCTCAAGGGGCATGTCGAGAGCATTGCCCGCGGCATCTACGACCGCGACAACCCGCAGAGCCGCGAGCTGGTCGCCGATGTGAACCCGACCTTCAACTGGGTGCGCCTGGCGCAGCGGGTGCCGGTGCGGATTCATATCGATGAAGTGCCAGAGGGCTACCTGCTGGCGGCGGGCACGACCTGCACGGTGGTGGTCAAACCGGGCGGTGCGTGAGGGTCACTCGCCTGCCGGGCAGACCAGCACCGGCACCTGTACCCGGTCGATCACCTTGCTGCTGATCGACGGGTCCAGCAGCCTGCCGAGGCGCGAAAGGTGCCGGTGGCCCATGATGATCAGCTCGCAGCCGAGTTCCCGGGTCTTGTCGACGATGGCCTCGACCGGTTGCGCAGCGACCATGCACCCCTGGCATTGGAAACCCGCTTCGCGCAGCGTGGCCACGGCTTGTTGCAGGGCGCGTTCGGCCAGTTGCTGCTCCTCGCAGGCGGCGGGGTATTCCTCCAGTTCCTGCTCGGTATAGGACGCCGGGCGCTCGTGCACGGCGAAGGTCGGGTCGATGGCCAGCAGTACCTGCAATGGATGTTCGCCGGGGCGGCAGTAGCGGCGGGCGAGGTCGATCAGGGGGGCGCTGGCGGGGGAGGCGTCGATGGCGATGAGGATGGGCATTGGCGGGGCCTTGTGTCAGGGCGGGTGAGCGGTGTCGATCTTTTCGCGGGCAAGCCCGCTCCCACTGGTTGCCATGTGAGAACAACTGTCATGTTCAAATTTGACAGCCAGCTAAATCCTTGTGGGAGCGGGCTTGCCCGCGAAAAGAACCCCACCATTCTCGAACCTTCCCCCAACCTGGATAAATGGCCCCCCACGCACGGCGTCATTGCACCAGACGCAATCGTGCGACCTGCTACCATCGCGTTTCCCACACTCGCCACGGAAACCGGCCATGCAACTCCCGGACATGAACCTGCTTGTCGCCCTCGATGCCCTGCTCGACGAGGGCAGTGTGGTGGGCGCTGCGCAGCGCATGAACCTGAGCCCGGCGGCGATGAGCCGCACACTGGGGCGCATCCGCGACGCGCTGGGCGACCCGATTCTGGTGCGCGCCGGGCGCGGCCTGGTGCCGACACCCCGCGCGCTGGCCCTGCGTGACCAGGTGCGGGCGCTGGTCGAGCAGGCCGGGCTGGTGTTCAACAGCGGCGAGGACGTCGACCTGCCGAACCTGGAGCGCGCTTTCAACATCCGCACCAATGACCTGTTCGTCGCGCTGTATGGCGCGCGCCTGCTTCACATGATGCTGGCTGAGGCACCGCGCACGGTGCTGCGTTTCGTGCCGGAAGCCCATGGCGATGACGACCTCGTGCTGCGCCACGGGCAGATCGACCTGGTGGTGAGTTCGAGCATCGAACTGGGGCCGGAGATCAAGGTGCAGCATCTGTTCGATACGCACTTCGTGGGCCTGGCGCGGGACGACCATCCGATCTTCGACGCGCCGATCACCCCCGAGCGCTTCGCTCGCTATCCACAGATCAGCGTGTCGCGGCGCGGGCGGGCCAATGGGCCGATCGACGTGGAGCTGAGCAACTACAAATTGCACCGGCGAGTGTCGCTGATCACCCCGAGCTTCCACTCGGCGATGTTCTCCCTGCCGGATTCCGACCTCATCCTGCCGATGCCGGCGAATATCCTTGGCAATGTGCTGAAGTTCGGGCTGCCGCTGCGCTCGTTCGAGATTCCGGTGGAGTTGGAGAAGGTGCGGGTGATGCAGGCCTGGCATCCACGCTTCGACAATGACCCGGCGCATCGGTGGCTGCGGCGCACGCTGAAGGCGTGTTGCGGGACCGAGCCTTGAGGCCACCATCGAAAGCGGATTGCGTCTGGCGCAATATAAAACTGCCAACAAGTCAGTTTTCGTAAGCATTGCCCGCCCCTAGACTTCCCACAGCTGAAAAATGTTGCTGGAGATGTCTAGAAATGAGTTCCCTGAGCGCACCCGCCGCTGCACTCGCTGCCGCCCCGGTGGCTGCTGCGCCCGCGCAGACGCCATTCGGCCTGCGCGTGGTGGTGGGGTTGTTCGGTGTGTTGCTGGCGGTGCTTTGCGCCGGGCTCAACGAGGCGGTGACGAAGATTTCCCTGGCCGATATCCGCGGCGCCATGGGCATCGGCGCCGACGAGGGCGCCTGGCTGGTGGCGGTGTATGCCGCTGCATCGGTTTCGGCCATGGCCTTCGCACCTTGGCTGGCCACCACCTTCTCGCTGCGCCGCTTCACCATGACCGCCATTGGCCTGTTCGCCGTGCTGGGCCTGGTCCAGCCCTTGGCCCCCAACCTGCATAGCCTGATGCTGCTGCGGGTGCTCCAGGGCTTTGCCTCGGGGGCATTGCCGCCGATGCTGATGAGCGTGGCGCTGCGCTTCCTGCCGCCGAACATCAAGGTCTATGGCCTGGCCTGCTACGCCCTGACTGCCACGTTCGGGCCCAACCTCGGCACGCCACTGGCGGGCCTGTGGACCGAATATGTCGGCTGGCAGTGGGCGTTCTGGCAGATCATCCTGCCCTCGGCACTGGCGATTTTCTGCGTCGGTTGGGGCCTGCCGCAGGACCCGCTGCGCCTGGAGCGCTTCCGGCAGTTCGACTGGCGCGGCGTGCTGCTGGGGTTGCCGGCCATCAGCAGCATCGTGCTGGGCCTGTCGCTGGGCGATCGTTGGGGCTGGTTCGATTCGCCGCTGATCTGCTGGTTGCTGGGCGGTGGCCTGCTGCTGCTGGTGCTGTTCATGTACAACGAATGGTCCGAGCCCTTGCCGTTCTTCCAGTTGCGCATGCTGTCGCGGCGCAACCTGAGCTTCGCCCTGGTGACCTTGGCCGGCGTGCTGGTCGTGCTTTCCGGCGTAGGTAGCATTCCTTCGGCGTACCTGGCGCAGATCCAGGGGTATCGCCCGGCGCAGACCAGCCCGCTGATGATGCTGGTGGCCATGCCGCAACTGATCGCGCTGCCGCTCACCGCAGCGCTGTGCAATATCCGCGCGGTGGACTGCCGCTGGGTACTGGCGAGCGGGCTGGCGATGCTGGCGGCCTCGTGCGTGGGCAGCAGCCTGCTCACCAGCGAATGGATCCGCGGTGATTTCTACCCGTACTACCTGTTGCAGGTGTTCGGCCAGCCGATGGCGGTGCTGCCGCTGCTGATGCTTTCGACCAACGGAATGACCCCGCAGGAAGGCCCGTTCGCGTCCGCCTGGTTCAACACCGTGAAGGGCCTGGCGGCAGTGATCGCTACCGGTCTGCTCGATGCCCTGGGCACCCTGCGCAGGCATTTTCATTCCAACCATCTGGTCGACAGCCTGGGCAATGCGCCACTGCTGGACGACGGCGCGGCGAACCTGGCCAGGCGCCTTCACGAACAGGCCCTGGTACTGACCTCGGCCGACCTTTACCTGGTGATGGCCTGCATCGCCGTGGCCCTGATCTGCCTGATTCCCTTTGTGCCTACCCGGGTCTATCCGCCCCGTGCGGTGGCCTGACCCTGTAGTTCGAGACAAATGACATGACCCAAGCACGCAAGACAGTTTTCATCGGCTCGGTACTCGCCGTGGCCGTCCTCGCCGCCATCGTCGGCCCCTGGATGTTCGGCAGCGACCACCGCCAGAGCACCAACGACGCCTACGTCACCGCCGACTACACCGTGGTCGCGCCGAAGGTAGCAGGCTTCGTCAAGCAGGTGCTGGTCGAGGACAACCAGCAGGTCAAGGCCGGCCAGTTGCTGGCGACCATCGACGCTCGCGACTACCAGGCCGCACTGGATGCCGCCCAGGCCCAATTGCTGGTGGCCAAGGCGCAGGCCATCGATGCCCGCGCCACCCTCGAGCGCCAGGCGGCGCTGATCGCCCAGGCCGAGGCCGCGGTGAAGGCGGCGCAGGCCGAGGCCGGTTTCGCCGACCATGAAGTGACGCGCTACAGCCGCCTGGCCGAGCAGGGCGCCGGCACCGTGCAGAACGCCCAGCAGACGCGCAGCCGGGTCGACCAGGCTCGCGCGCGGCTGGCCAACACCCAGGCGGCACTGGTGGCCACGCGCAAGCAGGTGGACATCCTCCAGGCCCAGGTCGCCAGCGCCGATGGCCAACTCAAGCGCGCCGAAGCCGGCGTGGAAAAAGCCGAGCTGGACCTCTCCTACACCCGCATCACCGCGCCGGTGGACGGCATGGTCGGCGAACGCGCGCTGCGTGTTGGCGCCTACGTCAATCCAGGCGCGCGGCTGCTGTCGGTTG
The DNA here is from genome assembly GCF_001320965.1 of Pseudomonas sp. NBRC 111143. Lineage (NCBI taxonomy): Bacteria > Pseudomonadati > Pseudomonadota > Gammaproteobacteria > Pseudomonadales > Pseudomonadaceae > Pseudomonas > Pseudomonas sp. NBRC 111143. The sequence goes on from NZ_BCBT01000058.1 coordinate 16,617, forward strand.
TGCCACTGCAACAGGCCTATGTGGTCGGCAACTTCCAGGAAACCCAACTGACCCATGTGCAGCCCGGCCAGCCGGTGCGCATCAGTGTCGATACCTTCTCCGGCGAGACCCTGCACGGGCATGTCGAGAGCATCGCGCCGGCCACCGGCGTCACCTTCGCCGCGGTGAAGCCGGACAACGCGACCGGCAACTTCACCAAGGTGGTGCAGCGGATTCCGGTGAGGATCGTCTTCGATGATGGGCAGCCTTTGCTCGAGCGTCTTCGTGTGGGCATGTCGGTGGAGGCGACCATCGATACCCAGGGCGACACCCTGGCTGGCAAAGAGGTGACTGCGCGATGAAAGCCCATCCAGCGATTGCGGCAGCCGCTTCCACAGTGCTGCTCGCCGCGCTGTTGGCCGGCTGCACCCTCGGCCCGGATTTCCAGCGCCCCGACAGCCAGGCGCTGCAGCAGTGGAACGCCCTGGAGGGCGAGCAGGCGGCGAGCCAGCCTGTGGTAGAGCCGCTGCAACTGCGCTGGTGGGACAGCTTTCATGACCCGCGCCTGAGTGCGCTGATCGAGCAGGTCGCAGCGCGCAACCTCGATCTGCAGATCGCCAGCGCACGCCTGCTGCAGAGCCGGGCGCTGCGCAGTACCGTCGCAGCCGACGAGCTGCCGTCGGTGGATGCCAACGCTGGCTACAGCCGTGCGCGCAACAGCGCCGAAGGGCTGAGCGACCCATCTGGCAAGGCGGGCAAGTCGGCCTTCAACCTGTGGCAGGGCGATCTTGTAGCGGGTTGGGAGTTGGACTTCTGGGGGCGGGTGCGGCGCCAGGTCGAGGCGGCCGATGCCAGTGTCGAGGTGGCCGAGAATGACCGCAATGGCATGCTGCTGGCGCTGCTCGCCGAGACTGCGGGTGACTACATTCAGTTGCGCGCGGTGCAGCATACCCTGCAGGTCACCGAGGATAACCTGAAGGTTGCCCGGCACAGCCTGAAGCTGTCCGAGGACCGCCAGGCCGAGGGTGTCGCCACTCGCCTCGACGTGGCCCAGGCCAATGCCCAGGTGGCGTCGATCGAAGCGCGCCTGCCGACCTTGCAGGCGCGCCGCGATGACCTGATCAATGCCCTGAGCCTGCTGGCGGCCGAGCCGCCGCGCAGTTTGCAGACCACCTTGCTGGACGCTGGCGCGTTGCCGGCGCCGGAGCAGAAGTTCGCCATCGGCGTGCCTTCGCAGCTGGCCGAGCGCCGCCCGGATATCCGCCAGGCAGAAGCCCGTCTGCATGCCGCCACCGCGAGCATCGGCGTGGCCAAGGCGGATTTCTACCCCAGCATCCGCTTGTCCGGGAGTGCCGGCTTCCAATCGATGCAACTGGCTGATTTCGGCAACTGGGATTCGCGGCGCTTCGCCTTCGGGCCGCAGTTGTCGTTGCCGATCTTCGAAGGCGGCCGCCTGAAAGGCACGCTCCAGTTGCGTGAGGCGCAGCAGCAGGAGGCGGCGCTGAACTACCGCAAGGTGGTACTCGGTGCCTGGCATGAGATCGACGATGTGCTGCGCTTGTACAACGCCAGCCAACTGCGCCGTGACCATTTGGCCGAGGCGGTGCGGCAGAACCGCATTGCCCTGGAAACGGCGCAGCGTCAGTACGTGGAAGGGGCGGTGGACTTTCTCAACGTGCTGACCGTGCAGTCGGCACTGTTGGCCAGCCAAGAGCAGTGGATCGACAGCTCGGCGGCCGTATCGCAGGCGCTGGTGGGGCTTTACAAGGCGCTTGGGGGCGGCTGGCAGGCGTTCGACAAGGTTTGAGACGGGTGGTGGATTCTTCGCGGGCAAGCCCGCTCCCACAGGATGGACAGCACCGATTCTGTACTTGTGGGAGCGGGCTTGCCCGCGAAGAATCCACCACCGCTTCAAAGCGGCCGCAACAACCCGAAGCGCCCCCACAGGATGGACAGCACCGATTCTGTACTTGTGGGAGCGGGCTTGCCCGCGAAGAATCCACTACTGCTTCAAAGCGGGCGCAACAACCCGAAGCGCTTGCGCAACACCTTGTCCAGCAACCGCTGCGGCAGCAGCCGTGCCATCAACGGCAAGGCGGTGCTGCCATTGCCCAGCCTCACCAGCGCCGGTGTCGGCGTCTTGCGTGTGGCTCCCAGCAATCCCTGGGCAAAGGTCGCCGCTGGGGTCGGCCTGTCCTGCGAGGCGCGAGCCCTGGCCTGCACCTGCTCGCGCAACGGCCACCACGGCGAATCCGCTGCCAGTACCTGCTCGGCTTCGTGCTGTGCATTGCTGGCGAACTGCGAAGCGATCGCCCCGGGCTGCACTTCCATCACCCGGATCCCGAACGGTGCCAGCTCCAGGCGCAGGGCGTCGCTGAGCGCATGCACGGCGGCCTTCGAGGCACAGTAGGCCCCGGCGAAGGGGGTGACCAGGACTCCGGACACGCTGCCGATGTTCACCACCAGGCCTTTGGAGCGGCGCAGCAGCGGGAACAGGGCGCGGGTCACGCCGACCAGCGAGAACACATTGGTTTCGAACTGGCGCTGCAGGGCTTCGACGCCGCCGTCGAGCAGCGGGCCCATGGCGCCGTAGCCGGCGTTGTTGATCAGGATGTCGAGTTCCGGCAATTCCTCGGCCAGTCGTGCCAGGGCCTGAGGGTCGTTGACGTCCAGTTGCCGGGCGACGAAGCCTGCGGCGGCGAGGCGCTCGACATCTTCAGCTTTGCGGGCGGTGGCCCAGACCTGGTGGCCGGCATCGCGGAAAGTATCGGCCAGGGCGCGGCCGATGCCGCTGGAACAACCGGTGATGAGAACGGTGGGCATGGTCAGGGTCTGCTGTCAGGTGGGACGTACAGCGTCTGCGCCGGCCTCTTCGCGGGCAAGCCCGCTCCCACAGGTACTGCACAATTCCTCAGACTGTGGGAGCGGGCTTGCCCGCGAAGAGGCCGGTGCAGGCGCCCGGTCAATTGGCAAATGTACCCTGCAGGTGCTCGGCACGAAACTCCAGGGTCTGCGCACGATAGCCAGAGCGCAGCGGTGGCAATGGCAGGCAGTCTGTCCATTCGGCACCCGGCTGCAGCTCACCGGGCCCACGATAGCGCGGCGCGGCATAGGTGTTTTCGGCAAGGTTGACCGTATCGCCCGGGGTGTAGGCGGCAACCCGCCAGCGCAGCTCGGTGAGCGGCACCTTGTTGCCGTTCTTCATTCGTACTTGCAGGGCGCGGTCGGCGGGGCATTGATCGGGCGCATAGCTCAGGCGCAGATCGAGACGTGCCAGTTGCGAGGCTTCGCGGCTGTCCTGCCAGACCACGAGCAGTGCGACCAGGCCCAGGCCGCACACGGCGGCCATGGAAATCGGCAGGGCCTTGGCCGGGTAGCGCAGTAGCAGGACCAGCCAGGTGAGGATGAGAAAGGCGCCGATGATCATGAGGGTGCAGGCCTTGGTTGGGCGGTTCGATCATCGTAGCGGGAAATGACGCATGGCTCAAAAACGCCATCGCGGAACACGTCGCAGCGGCGAACCGCCGCTGCGACTTGTTCCGCGATGAAAGCGCTGCCGTTACTGCGCGATGGTCTTCACCGAAACCCCACGTTCGACCGGCGTAGAGGTGCGCCCGTACACATCCTCGAAGCGCTCGATATCATCCTCGCCCAGGTAGCTCCCGGACTGCACTTCGATGATCTCCAGCGGGATCTTGCCCGGATTGCGCAGGCGGTGCACCGAGGCAATCGGGATGTAGGTCGACTGGTTCTCGGTGAGCAGGAACACGTTCTCGTCGCAGGTCACCTCGGCGGTGCCGCTGACCACGATCCAGTGCTCGGCGCGGTGGTGGTGCATCTGCAGCGACAGGCTGGCGCCTGGCTTGACGGTGATGTGCTTGACCTGGAAGCGTCCACCCATGTCCACCGAGTCGTAGGAGCCCCACGGACGGTACACCTCGAGGTGGTTCTGCGTCTCGCTGCGGCCTTGCTGGTCGAGGGTGTTGACCAGTTGCTTGACGCCCTGGACCTTGTCCTTGTGGGCAATCATCATCGCGTCCTTGGTCTCGACCACGACGATGTTCTCAAGGCCGATCACCGACACCAGCTTGCCGTTGCCGTGGATCATGCAGTTGTGGCTGTCTTGCACCACCACATCGCCCTTGGTGACGTTGCCGTTGTCGTCCTTCTCGTGCACATCCCACAGCGACGACCAGCAGCCCACGTCGCTCCAGCCGGCCGACAGCGGCACCACGCAGGCGCGCTGGGTCTTTTCCATCACCGCGTAGTCGATGGAGTTGTCCGGGCAGCAGGCGAAGGTGGCTTCGTCGATGCTCAGCACGTCGGCCTCTTCGTCGCTGCGCTCCAGGGCCAGCAGGCAGGTGTCGTAGATGTCCGGGTCGTGCTTTTTCAGCTCTTCGAGGAAGCGGCTGGCGCGGAACAGGAACATGCCGCTGTTCCAGAAGTAGCCGCCAGCGCGGACGAACTCGTTGGCGCGTTTCTCATCGGGCTTTTCGACGAACTGCGCGACCCGCGCCACACCCTCTGGCAGCAGGGCGTCCTGGCTGGAGCGGATGTAGCCGTAGCCGGTCTCGGGCTTGGTCGCCGGCACGCCGAACAGCACCATCTCGCCGCGCTCGGCCGCCACGGTGGCCAGGGCCAGGGCGCGTTGCAGGGCTTTCTGGTCCTCGATCACGTGGTCGGCGGGCAGCACCAGCATCAGCTCGTCGCGGCCCTCGTTGACCAGTTTCATGGCGGCCATCGCCACCGCTGGCGCGGTGTTGCGCCCGAAGGGCTCCATGAGGATGGCCTGGGTTTCGAGCTTCAGGCCCGCCAACTGCTCCTGGACGATGAACTTGTGGTCCTTGTTGCAGACCACGATGGGGGTATCCATGCCCTCGAACACCAGGCGCTGGAGGGTCTGCTGGAACAGGGTGTGTTCGCCGGTCAACGCCAGGAACTGCTTGGGGAACTGCTTGCGCGACAGAGGCCACAGACGCGAACCGCTACCACCAGAAAGAATTACCGGGATCATCATGTTTCTCCAATAGTCGTTTAGAGGCAGGGGGATCAGTTGCTAGCCACGGGGCGAGTTACCCATACCGGCGACAAGCTGTTGCCGGAACCGGTGACATACAGCACGGCCGCTTCGCCGCGCTCCAGGGCGACGGGTTTGACGTCGCTGACTTTCTTGTTGCCGTCGAACAGGGCCAGGTTGACCTTGACCGGATTGATTTCGCGCTCGCCGCGACCCTTGGCGGCCACCGGCTTGACCACTTCGGTCTTGCCGTCGGCGGTCTTGAGGGTCAGCGACTGGTCGCTGAGGTTCTGCACGCGCACCAGCGCTTTCTGCTTGTTCTTGAACGGTGGCTCCTCGATCAGTTGCGGGTTGCCGCCGTTGTTGTTGACCAGGGTGTAGTACTTGTCCGAGGCCAGCTTGACCGGCACGCTCTTGCCGCCGACCTGGGCGGTGTAGTCGCCGCCAGGCAGGAAGCTGAAGTCGCTGCTGGCCTGGGCACCGACCTGCTTGATCTGGGTATTGCCGACCGAGGCCGCGGTGGGCGCGGAACTTGCGTTGTACAGGCGCACGAAGGTCGAGCCTTTCGGGGCGCTAGGGCCATAGAGTGCGGCGTCGGCACCGGCGAAGGCCTGCAGCGATGCCAGGGAAAGGCCGGCCGCGAGGGTGAGGGCTTTGGCGATGGATGGCTTGTGAGTCATGTGCGTGTTCCTCTCTTTCAGTGGTCCGTCCGGTTGGACGAAAGGGCCAGGTTTTCTTCGGATTTACGGGTGTTCTTCAGTTGTGCGATCCACTGCGGATCGAAGCTGCTGAGGTCGTTCTTCATTGGCAGATAGCGCTCGGGGAACTCCCACACCACGACCTGTGGCGGGGTGTTCTTGAAGGCGTCGCTCTGCAGGTACTTGAGCATCGGCAGCAGCGGGCCGTGGCCGTCCTCGGCATAGTTGGCGACGTCGCTGTGCAGCGCCTGTTGCAGGGCGCCGAGGAAGTTCCAGTGCGGGTTGGCGCTGTAGCTGGTGCCCACCAGTGCCACCGGGATGGCGCTGTCGGCGAACAGCGCATCGCCGTCGCCGCCCTCGGCTTGCGCCGGGCGAGTGGTGCGCTGCTGCAGGTTGTCCGGGGTTGGCAGCAGGTTGCTGAACAGCGGGTCGAGCGGCAGGAAGTTGGTCAGGTCGCCTTTGTATGGCGCAGTCTTGCCCGCCTCGGTGATGTAGGCCTGGGGTTGGCCGTCGAGCAGTTGCTGGCGCTTGACGCCTTCGGCGATGGACTGGGCAACCACTTCGGCGCCCATTGGCGTCCAGTGCGTGTCGGTGCGCAGGAATACCTGGCCACGGGCCTTGGCCTGCTCCAGCGGGGCGAGCAGGTCGGGGGCGAACACGTTGGCCTGGCGCGCCTGGGCATGGAACTGGTTGAACAACTCGCCGTGCAGGCTGGCGGGCGTCTCCTTGCCCAGGTACTCGGCATAGACCCGTGCCTTGGCCGGCACGATCGCCAGCACCAGCTCGATGTTCTGGCGCTGCAGGGTGTCGCGCACGCCGCGGATCAGCGCCAGGTTGTCCTGCATCAGTTGGTCGGCGTTGGCGGTGGGGTTGAATTCCTCATCGCTGAACAGCCACTGGTCGCGGCCCAGCACCACACCGGGGCGGCCTTCGTTGAACAGCTTGAAGTCCAGTGCGGCCCAGAGGTTGGTGCCCAGGCGCTTGATCGGGAACTGTTCGTCGTAGTGGGTTTCAGCGGCCTTGGCCAGCTTGCCGTCGAGCAGGGTCATCTGCCCGGTGCGGTTGAAACTCTCCAGGCCCGCGACCGACCAGGCGCCCAGGCCTACCAGCAGACCGAGGAACGACAGCGAATAGGTGATGCGAAGTGTGCGGTTCATGTCATCCACCTCAGAACTGGAAGTACAGGAACGGCGAGTAGCTCTGCGCCGAAAGCTTGAGGATCGAGGCCACGAACAGCAGCAGCACCAGGGCGCGGGTCATGACCCGGCTCCAGTCCAGGCTCAGCGTGCCGTCGCCATGTACTTGCGCCGGAATGCGCGGGGCGGCCGGTGGCGTTGCGTTGCGGTAGAAGTCGCGCAGGCCGAAGAACGCCAGGGTCAGGTAGGCGACGATCAGCGTGGCCACCTGCAGGCCGGTGAGTTGGGCGCGGTTGAGTTCCGACAGCTGCCACTGGCCGAAGCTGAACATGGCGCCGTACATGCGGCCGGCCACTTCGAGGTTTTCGGCGCGGAAGATCACCCAGCCGACGACCACCAGCAGGAAGGTGAAGGCCCATTTGATCGGGTTGAAGCGCTGCGGGTTGGTGTCGATGCCCAGCGCGCGTTCGATCGCCAGCCACATGCCGTGCCAGGCGCCCCAGATGATGTAGGTGAAGTTGGCGCCGTGCCACAGGCCGCCCAGCAGCATGGTCAGGAACAGGTTGCGGTAGGTGGCGAAGGTGCCGCCGCGGTTGCCGCCCAGGGTGATGTACAGGTAGTCGCGCAGCCAGGTCGACAGGCTGATGTGCCAGCGCCGCCAGAACTCGGTGATCGACTGGCTGATGTAGGGCTGCTTGAAGTTCTCCATGAAGCGAAAGCCCATCATCAGGCCCAGGCCGATGGCCATGTCGCTGTAGCCGGAGAAGTCGAAGTACAGCTGCGCGGTGTAGGCCAGCGCGCCCAGCCAGGCATCGCCGGTGGTGGGGTTCTGCAGGGCGAAGCAGTGGTCGGCGACCACCGCCAGGGTGTCGGCGATGAACACTTTCTTGATGAAGCCCTGCATGAAGCGCGTGCAGCCTTCGGAGAACTTGTCCAGGGTGTGGGTGCGGTTGTTGAACTGATCGACCAGGTCCTTGAAGCGCAGCACGGGGCCGGCGATCAGGTGCGGGAAGATCGCCACGAACGCGGCGAAGTCGATCAGGTTGCGCGTGGCCGGGGTGTCGCCGCGGTACACGTCGATGATGTAGCTGATCGACTCGAAGATGTAGAACGAGATACCGATCGGCAGCAGCACGTGGGTGAGGATGAACGGCTCAAGGCCGAACGAGCTGATGATCGCGTTGAGGCTGTCGACGCCGAAGTTGGCGTACTTGAAGTAGCCGAGGATCGCCAGGTCCACGCCTACGCCCAGCAGCAGCCAGCGCTGGGCCGGCTTGGTGCGCACGCCGGCAGCGCCGACTTTCAGACCGATCCAGTAATTCCACAGGGTGACGCCTGCGAACAGCGCCAGGAAGTCTACCCGCCACCAGGCGTAGAAGATGTAGCTGGCCACCAGCAACAGCAGGTTGCGATAGCGGTTCCCGCTCAGGTAGTACAAGCCGAGGAAAACCGGCAAGAACAGGAACAGGAACACGTTGGACGAGAAGACCATCCCGGTTCTCCTTTTTGTTCACAGCATCCGGGGCACAGCGCCCCCCAAACCCCCCACGAAAATGCGGGGGATCACCTTGGTCCCTGTGGGAGCGGGCTTGTCCCGCGATTGCGTCAGTCGATTCGCCGGTGTTGTCCAGTCGGACGCAATCGCGGGACAAGCCCGCTCCCACAGGGGTCACTTCATTTTTTGCTTTCAGCGCTCGGGTCGTAGACCCGGGTCATGTCGCCACCCATGCGGAAGCTGTTGAACGGCTGCATGTCGTGCTTGCGCTTGAGGGTGTCGCCGACGCACTGGTACAGCGCGCACCAGGGCTCGAGCCAGGCGTACTTGCTTTCGACCTTGAGGTCCTTGAGGTCCTGCTTGACCCCGGCGCGCTGGGCGAAGTGCACCGGGTCGCGGGCGCCTGCCAGCACGCCTTCGCCCAGACGCTGCAGGGCGAAGTTGTTTTCCTTGCGCAGGTCCACGCCGTTGACCTGAGCGAAGCTGGCGATCATCGCCAGCGGCGGCAGGGCGTAGTTGTGGTAGGCCAGCGCGCGCTGGCGACGCTTGATCTCGTTGGGCAAGAAGCCCTGGTCGTCGATCTGGTTCGCGCCGACCTTGAATTCCTTCACTGCCCAGTCGAACAGGTCGCGCCGGTCGGTGGCCACTGCCGTGGCCATCACCGACCAGGCCGCCCAGTAGCTATGGTTGTTGATCTTCTCCAGCGGCAGGTCGCTCCAGTCGCGCACGGTCTGTGTCGCCAGCTTGGCGAGCCACTTCTCGATCAGCTCGGCCTCGGCCTGGTGCGCGGCCAGTGGCTGGGAGTTGGAGAACTTCAAGCGCAGCCACGAGCCGCTCATGCTGCCCAGCGCCCATTTGCGCATGGACTTGCCGGTGTGGTTGAAATCGGTGGACTCCAGCGCATCGGCGCGCGCCCAGGTGCCGAGCCAGGTCAGCACGCAATCGAGCTGGGCCGGGCGACCGTCGCGCATGTACTGGCCGACCATCTTGCTGACGCCCTTCTCCAGGGTGGTGATGTCGGCGGTGGAGTCGCGGAAGGCTTTTTCAGAGGCGACGTTGAGCGTTGCCCGAGCCTTGTCCGAACCCTCGTACTTGCTGCGAAACTGCAGCGCGCCGGTGTAGGGCTTGGGCGCGGCTTCGCAAGTGAAGTTGCCGTCGCTGGTCTTGAGTTTCTCGATGCCCTCGTAGTACCCCTGCGGGGGCACCAGCGCAGCCTGTGCGGCACCGCCGAACAAGGCCAGCGCGAGCAGGGCGGGGCTGAAGGTTCGCTTCAATGTCGTCATGTTCGCCTCACTGGCCGGCTTGCGCGGTGTTACGCGCGCTGCCGGCGAAGTTGTTGCGTTTGCAGAGCTTGGCCTCGACTTTCTGGGTGCCGTTTTCCGGGCCCTGGACTTCCAGGGCCAGCAGGTTCTGGCTGGCCCAGTCTTCGTCCTCGCGCATCTGGAAGACGAAGCGTCCGTCGGTGTCGGAGGTCTCGGGTTTTTCGATCTTGATGTCCTCGTGGCGCCCGTTCAGGTACCAGAGGGTGGCCTGCAGCACCTTGACCGAGGTGTCCTCGAAACGGATGTCGAGTTGGTGATTGCGGTTGACCAGGTCCTTGATCACGCCACCCTTGCCGTTGACCATCAGCTCGTTCTTGCCCGGCTTGAGCGTGGTGCTGGCGCTCATTTGCGCCGGGCGGCCGTCGCAGCCATCGTCGAGCAGGCCGAGGATCTGCCGCCAGATGGTTTCCTGGTCCAGGCGGTACAGCGGCGAGAATTCCCAGATCAGGATCTTCGGCGGGTTCTTGTGGAACTCCTCGCTGCCCAGGTACTGGATCATCGAGCCTTCCAGGCCGCCGCCGGGGAAAGCGACATTGAGTACGTCGGCGCCGATGTACTGTTCCAGAAAGCCCGAGAAGTTGTAGTTCTTGCCACTGTGGCTGGTGCCGACCAGGGTGATCTGCGCGTTGCCTGAATCGCCGAACAGGTCGTCGCCGCCGCTGGCGCCCCCCTTGGGTTCGGTGGCGAACTGGTCCATGTACTGCACCGCGTAGCTGGTGCCGCACAGTTGTCCGGCGACGTTGTGCAGGGTGCCGGTCTTGCCCATGCGTCCGGATTTCTGGGTTTCGAATTCCTTGCGTGGAATACCCTCGAAAGCCGGCATCTTGTGCACGGTGTCGGCCACGATCTTCGCTGCGCGCTCGGCGCCGTAGGGCGTCCAGTGCTGGTCGCCGCGGAAGTAGAAGTCCTTGCCCTGATCGGCGGCGGCGAGCTGCTCGTTGGTCAGGGGCGAGAGGTCGGGCACGTTGTAGCCCATCCGGGCGAAGCGCTGCAGCATCGCCTGGTAGTTGTGCAGGGCTTTCTGGTAGTCGAAGGCAGCCTTCTCCTCGGGCTTGAGCATGTTGCGGTTTACCAGGCCACGGGTCGGCTGGTAGACCACCACCAGCTCCACGCCGCGTTTCTTGAACGCATCGTGCACCTGCTGCAGACGCTTGTAGCCGCCGGGCGTGGTGTCGAATTCGGTGCGCAGGTCTTCGCGGGTACGGAACAGCCAGTCGCCCTGGGCCTGCACCAGGGTGGTGAAGTTCTGCTGGTAGCGGGTGGTGTAGCGGCTGGCGTCGTGGGCCTCGGGGCACAGCTGGCAGCACGGCTCGGCGCTGAAGCTTGGCGGCTGCACGTCTTCGGCGCGCACGCCCTGGCTGATGGCCAGGAGGGCGGCGGACAGGCCGAGCAGTTTCATCAGGTGTGGGGTCATGGTCTGGGCTTCCTTAATCGATCATTTCGGTCTGGCGTTCGACCGGGTCGATCAGCACGGCCTTCTGCTGGCGTACCAGCAGGTCGAGGATTTCGTCCTGGCGCTCGCCGAGCACGCCGTTGAGGCTGATGCCGCTGGACTTGCGCGGGGCGAGCATGGAGACCTTGTACAGTTCCACCGACAGCGGCGAGTCGATCGACAAGGGCCCGGAACCGTTGGCCGCCAGCTCGCCGCCGACCACGATGAGCGACACCTTGGTGTCGAACGGGTCGAGGGCGATGTCGCGGTCGGTGTCGGAGAGGTCCTTGATGTGCCCGTACACCCCGACCAGGCCGTTGGCCATGGCGATGTTTTCGTACAGGCGGATGTTCACGCTGTTGCGTACGCGGATGCCGTGGCGACGGTTGTTGATCAGCTTGTTGCCCCAGATCAGGTTGTCGCCGCTCTCGTAGAGGGTGATGCCGTCGGTGTGGTTGCGGTAGATCTCGTTGTAGGCGATCAGGTTGTTGACGCTGTTACGGTCGATCACCACGCCCGAGAGCTTGTTGTCGTAGCTTTTGTTGTTGATGATCCAGCTGTCGTTGACCTCACGCGAGACGATGATCCCGTGCTTCTTCTTGGTGCCGTACACGGTATTGCCGGCAATGATCAGGCGGTGCGAGCGGTCGTGCGGGTCGATGCCGTAGACGATGTTGTCGCGGTAGGTCGAGTCCTTGACCACGAAGTCGCTGGTCTCGTAGCAGTAGAAGCCGTACCACATGTCGCTGAACTCCGAGCCGATGATCCAACCGGTCGGTTCAGGGCGGCCCATCTGCTTGGCCATGTTCGGCGTGTACTGCGAGATGCTCACGCCATACGACTTGGACTTGGCATAGCCGAAGCTGGCCATCTTGCTGTTGACGATGTACGTCTCAGTGCCGCCCCAGCTGAGCAGGAACGGGCGGAATTCCTTGGGCGAGCGGAAAGTCGCCGGGCCGTTGGCCTGCTCGCGCCAGCCGGTGACCTGGGTATCGCTGACGAACAGCTTGCCGTCGTTGACGATGAACGAGCCGCCCTCCTGGGACAGGCGCAGCTCCTTGACCTTGCCGTCGATCTCCAGCACGCCCTTGCGCCCGACCACGATCGGCAGGCGCGCCAGATACACGCCCGGCGCGGTTTCGCGCAGGTACTGGGCGGGCACCTTCTTGCTCAGTTCGACCAGGTCGACATGCCCGTCATCGACGAAGATCGCCTGGGGGATGCCGTGCTGGCGCTGGACCCACTCGGCGGCCTTGTTGTCGCCGCCGATGAATTCCTTGAGCGACTCTTCCTGGAGCATGCGGCGCACGCTGACCTTGCCCTTGTGGCGGCGGTCGATCTTCTGTTGCACGGCCTGCGCGGTGTAGCCGGAGAGGTCGGGCAGCTTGGGCGGATCCATCTGCAGCGGCTCGATCGGCGCGCTGGCGACGGTGTAGGTCTTGGCCTGTTGCAGCTCCTTGGCGATCACCGCCGGCTGGGCCGCGGCGGCCATGCCGCTGGCCAGCAGCAGGGCGCTGGCGAGCAGGCTGTGGCGGAGGTTCGGGTGCAGGTTCATAACGGTCCTCTCCCGGCCTCAGAAGCGCCAGATCACGTCGACGAAGGCGCGGTGCATGTACGAGTCCGCTTCCTTGCCATAGGCATCGCCGGGCTTGAACACACCGGCGCGCAGGCGTACCAGGGCCGACGGCTCGTCGATCGACTGGCTCAGCGAGGCGGGCAGCAGGCCCTGCTTGAAGTACTTGGTGACCACCACGTCCATCTCCTGGCCCAGGTCCTTCTCGCCGTTGATCAGCGGACGGTTGATGCCATCGTCGTTGACCACCGCGTTGATGCCGCTGGAGCCGATGTTCTGGTTGCCATCGACGCGCCAGAACTTGTGGTAGATGAAGCTTGCGTCGTAGTCGTCGCGCAGCTGCCAGGAGGCGAACAGGGTCGCGGCCTGCAGGTTGCCCAGCTCGCCGCGGAACGCCTCGCCGAAGCGGTGCACGCGCGAGCGGGTGCCGGTGAAGTTGGAGCGGTTGCTCTCAAGGCCGGTCTGCTCGAAGTTGTTCGAGCCATCGCTGCCGCCACCACCGCTGCCACGGGCATAGGCCGCGCCGACCTGCCACTGCGGGTCGAGGCGCAGGCGGATGCCGAGGTCGGTGGCCCAGGCATTGACGTCGCCGCTCTGTTTGCCGGTGGCGACCTGGTCTTCGCCGACCAGCTGGCTGCTGAGGCTGTCGCGATTGCCGGTCAGCCAGGTGACGCTGCCCCAGTAGTTGACGGTATGGTCGTTGCGCCAGTTGTAGGCGTCGCTGTTGGCCTCAAGGCCCAGCCAGGTGAGGTCGCCGGTGCGGGTCTTGTCGAGTGCATCGACGGTCTCGCCGGGGTTCTTCAGGCTGCCGCTGTCATGGGTATGGTGGGCGCGCAGGCCGACCCAGTGGCCGGGTGTCCACTGCGTGGCGATGTTGCCGTAGACGTGCGTGCGGTCCTTGTCTTCTGGGGCCAGCTCGGTGAGGTCGGTGCGGTATTCGCTGAAGCGTTGGGCGACACCGAGGTCGGCCTTGAGCAGGGTGGTGTCGAAGCTCCAGTTCAGCGCCTCGATGTTGGTGTCGCGCCACATGCCGTCGTCGCTGCGCAGGCGCTGGCGGCCGAAGCGCAGTTGCTCGCCGGGGTAGGGCGTGAAACCGCTGTAGCCGATCCAGAATTCGCGCATGGCCAGGTAGCTCTTGTCCGGCTTGCGGCTGTCGTCGCCGGTGTCGACGGCGGTGCCGTCGTCGTTCTGGCGCAGGGTGTCGGTCTCGATGATGTCGGTGGCAGTCACCGCCTGGCCCATGGCGAAGGCGCTCCAATTGCCGCGCTCGCCATACACCCAGGGACGCAGGTCCAGGCCCAGGCCGTTGACGTCGCCGCCAGAGCGGGTGCCCAGGTCACGGTCGTCCTCGGACTGGCCGGTGATCTTCACGTCCAGGCCGAAGTTCTTCACTGCGGTTTCCGCGGCCAGGGTCGGCAGCGACCACAGCAGGGCGAAGCTCAGGCCGATACCGGCTTTCACGAAGGGATTGAGCGTCATAGCGAGTCCTCGGCGTCTACGTCTTTCTCGTCTTGCAGGGCGTCCAGGGCCAGCGGGCTGTTGCTGGCCTGGAGCATCCCGGCACGCGCCTTCTTCTCCTGCTCCAGCAGGCGCTGGGCCTGGCTGCGCTGGTCGGGCGTGAGTTGCTGGTCGAGTTGCTGCAGCAGTTCGCTGGACTGCGGCGTCGGGTTGGCCTGGGCAAGCTGGGCGAATACCCAGGCGTTGCCGGTGTTCTGGCGGATGCCGTGGCCTTCGCTGTAGAGCTGGGCCAGGGCGTAGTCGGCACTGAGCTGGCCGCCACGGGCGGCACTGAGCAGGTGGTCCACCGCTTTCTGCGGCTCGACATGGCCCAGGTAGCCGCGGCGGTAGAGCTGGCCGAGGTAGTAGTGGGCGCTGATTTCGCCGGCGTCGGCGGCGGCCTGCAGGTGTTGCTCGGCCTTCACGGCATCGGCCGGGACGGTCTTGCCTTCGTAGTAGAGGCGGCCCAGCAACAGTTCCGCGCGGGGCTGCTCGGCTTCGCGGCCCTTGTCGATGTAGGCCATCAACTGGTCGGTGTCGCCCAGTTCGGGGAAGTCGTAGAGCAGTTGCGCAAGGCTGACCCAGGATGCCGGGTTGGCCGGGGCGACGTGCTCGAGCAGGTCCTTGGCGGTCTTCTCGTCGGTCTGGCCGAGGCTACGGTCGGCGAGCACGCGGGCGACGCTGTCGACCCGTGTGGCAGGTACCGCATTGCGGGCATAGGCGGCCTTGAGCTGGTCGAGCAGGGCGGCCTGCTGGTCGGGTTGGGCGCGTTTCTGGTAAACGGTGGCCAACTCCACGTAGCAGATGTCGGTGCTGTTCAGCGCGGCCTTGCAGATCTTCTCCACCTCGGCCAGGTGCTGGTCGTAGGAGCCTTGGGTGCGGTACAGCAGCACCTGGGCCAGGCCCGCCTCGGGGTTGCCGGCGGCGCGCCACTGGTCGATCTGCTGCTGGGCGTTGATGTTCGGGAAGCTCTGCGGGTATTGCAGGTAGAGCATCGCCAGCGGGATCAGGGTGTTGCCCTCACCTTGCCTGGCCGCGAGCTTGAGCAGGGTTTCGGCCTCTTCGCGTTCGGCCTGGGTGCTGTCGGGCTTGGCCACCAGCAGGCGGCCCAGGCGTGCCTGGGCACGTGGCGAGGTAGCGGCTGCGGCGCGGTAGGTGGCTTCGGCCTGCTTGAGCTGGGCCGGGTCGCGGGTGCCAACCTGAATGTCGGCCAGGCCGACCTGGGCGTCGCTGTAGCCCAGGTCGGCAAGTGCCTTGTAGTTGGCCTCGGCGGTGGCGGTGTCGCCGCGCTTCAGGGCTTCGTTGGCCAGGCGCTGGTCAGGCAAACCGACGCAGCCGGCCAGGGTGATGGCGGCAGCCAGGGCGCACCAGGCCATCGGGCGGGCACTGCGCAACCGATCGCGGGACGAGTCGGGGCGCCGAACCGCCGCTCCCACAACTGTTGTGTCGAGCGCGATCCCTGTGGGAGCGGCCTCGTGCCGCGATCGAGGGCGCAGCCCTCGCACTGCAGGCAACATCGGCGCTGCTGAAGAAATACCGTTCAAAGGTTTCATCGTCCGGTCCCTCTTACAGCCCGCGGGCCACGGCCTTGTCGATCAGCCAGTTCAGCGAGGGACCGCGGTCGCTGTTCACCGAAGCCGGGCGGCCGGCCAGCTCTGCAGGCAGCGACTCGTCTGGCTTGATCTGCACGCGAATGTCCGAAGCCAGGTTGTCGTTGTCCAGGCTGGCGCTGCCGACGATCACACCGGTGCGCACCTCGTCTTCGCCGGCGATCTGGAAGTTGACCCGGGTGCCCGGCTTGACCTCGTCGAACTGGCGATAGCTGAAGCGTGCCTCGACCATCGGGTTGGTGGTGCGCGGGATCAACTGGTAGACCACCTGGCCCTTGCTGGCGTACTGGCCGTCATCCACCAGCTGGCGGGCGACCACGCAGTCGCAAGGGCTGGTGAGGGTGCCGGAAAGCTGCTTGCCGAACAGTTCCTCGACCTTGGCTGGCTCCAGTTGCGAGTCGTCCAGATGGCCCTTGAGCAGGTCGAGCATGCTGGTGTTGAAGGTCGCCAGCGGCGCGCCTTTGACCACCTGCGCACCGTTTTCCACCAGGCTCTGCATGCTGCCGTCGCGGGGCATGGTGACGTTGGTAGTCGGTACTGCGACCACACCGGCCTCGGCGTGGCTGACGAAGTACAGACCGTACAGCGATTTGGCGACGAAACCGAAGGCGGCGATGCCGACCACGAACACGCCCAGGGTGACGGTGACGGCACGCAGGCGACCGAAGGCCGAAAGGCCGGAGCCTGCGTCCTTCTGCTTGCGCGCCTTGGTGAAGTTGTCGCGCTGCAGGGTACTGAGCACATCACCGACGCTGATCAGCTCGCCGGACAGGTGGGAGGTGATGATGTGGCGCAGGGTGGCGATATCGCGCGGTTCCAGGTTCTGGAATTCGACACCGGTGCGGCCGCTTTGCGGATCGCTCGAGCGCACCAGGAACTCGATGTCCATCGACAGCCCCAGGTTGTCGACCACGAACTGCAGGCGACCACGCACGACATCACCGACCGGGAGGGCTTTTTTGGCATGGAACGACAGACCACCGGCGGAGAGGTCGTCGACCTTCACATCCTGCGGCTGGCGCTCGCTGTCCAGGTAGCGCAGCTTGGCCGGGATGCGCACCCGGGCGTGCTGGCGCTGGGCTTCGGACTCATGCACGACGTTGACGTTCACGGCGGTATTCATGGCGATTTGTTCCTGTTGGATCGATCCGGGTTGGGCTCACACGACCATGAACAGCACAGCGACGAAGATGCTGGCGGCCGAGAAGGTCATGGTCCGAGAGGACCAGGTGTTGAACCATTGTTGAAAGCTGGCGAGGTCACGTTTCAGGGCAGTCGGCTGGCGGGTCCAGGACTGCTTGTCGAGGCGGAAGAACACGTAGATCTTCATCAGCGCGCCGACGATCTGGTTGTAATAGAGAATCAGCGGATAGGCCGGGCCGACACTGTGGCCCGAGCACAGCAGCATGATGGTGAGGATCAGGCGGGTGATGCCGATCCACAGCAGGTACACCAGCAGGAACTGCAGGCCGAACTTGAAGCTGGCGATCACCGCCACGGTCAGGCCCAGCAGGCTGGTCCACATCGACACACGCTGGTCGAGCAGCACGATGCTGGTAAACAGCCCCAGGCGCTTGAGGCCCAGGCCCAGGGCGCGGGAGTTCTGCCGCAGGTTGTTGCCATACCAGCGGTACATCAGCTTTCGGCTGGCCTTGACGAAGCTCTTCTCCGGCGGATGCTCGACCGTGTTGATCGCCGCGTCCGGGACGTAGAAGGTGTCGTAGCCCAGGCGCATCAGGCTGAACCAGCTCGACTTGTCGTCGCCGGTGAGGAACTTGAAGCGGCCCAGGCGCCAGTGCATCAGCGAGTCGCTTTCGACGTCGGCGATGAACTCAGGGTTGGTGACCACGCTTGCGCGGAACATCGACATGCGCCCGGTCATGGTCAGCACGCGCTTGGACAGCGCCATCGAGCACATGTTGATGTGGCGCTGGGCGAAGCGCAGCTTGTGCCACTCGCTCATGATGTAGCCGCCGCGCACTTCGCAGAATTCGTTGGTGGTCAGGCCACCGACATTGGGGTAGAGCTTGAACCAGGGCACGGTCTTGCGAACTACGCCCTCGGCCAGCACGGTGTCGCCGTCGATCACCGCAACCACGGCGTTTTCGTCCGGCAGCATCCGCGAGATGGCACGAAAACCGTAGGCCAGGCCGTCGCGCTTGCCGGTACCGGCGATGCGCACGAAGTCCAGGGCGACGTGCTCGGGCGGGTTGTACTTGGCCCACAGGCTCTTGACCAGCAGCTCGTCGGACTTCTCCACCAGCGAGCAGACCACGGTGGTCGGATAGCCGCATTCGATCGCTTCGCGGATCACCGAGCTGTACACCTGGGCGGTGGTCAGCGCATCGATGCGAAAGCTGGTGACCATCAGGTACACATGAGACGGTTCGGCTGCCTTGCCCAGCTTCTGCACCTTGCGGCGCAGGTAGGGGTAGACCAGGTACAGGAAGATCATGCCGCGGATGAAATGGGTGGCGCCCATGGAGTAGCGCCAGATGCCGACTGCGCCGACCAGGAAGATGAAGTGCTTCGACTGCGAATCGAAGATATCGCTGGGCAGGGCCAGGGCGATCAGCATGAGCAGGCTCATGTAGAGCAGCCATCCGGCGCACTGCAACAGCACTGTCTGGAGCCTTTGCATGTTCAGCATCCGTCGCGAGAATCAGGAGAATGCGGGGCCGACCGGCCCCGCGTCGGGCTGGCTTACCAGCAGATGCCTTCGGTGCGGGTGAGGGTGCTGGTGGGCTTGCTCATGAAGCCGACCAGGTCGATCACCTGCTTGCCTTCCGGTGCCTGCTGGGCAAGGGCGCGGAACTGCTCGTCGCGGTTGCCGAGGATGATGATGTCGGCGCCATCGACCACCTTCTGGAAGTCGGCGTTGAGCAGCGACGAGACATGCGGGATCTTCGACTCGATGTAGTCCTTGTTGGCGCCGTGGACACGGGCGTACTCGACGTTCTGGTCGTAGATGTTCAGCTCGTAGCCCTTGCCGATCAGGCGCTCGGCCAGTTCCACCAGTGGGCTTTCGCGCAGGTCGTCGGTGCCGGCCTTGAAGCTCAGGCCGAGCAGGGCGATCTTGCGCTTGTCGTGGCTTTCGATGATGTCGAAGGCGTTCTGCACCTGCGACTCGTTACTGCGCATCAGCGAGTCGAGCAGCGGCGCCTTCACATCGAGGCTGGCAGCGCGGTAGGTGAGGGCGCGCACGTCCTTGGGCAGGCACGAACCGCCGAAGGCGAAGCCTGGGCGCATGTAGTACTGCGACAGGTTCAGGGCCTTGTCCTGGCAGACCACGTCCATCACTTCGCGACCATCGACGCCGACCGCCTTGGCGATGTTGCCGATCTCGTTGGCGAAGGTCACCTTGGTGGCGTGCCAGACGTTGCAGGTGTACTTGATCATCTCGGCCACTTCGATCGGCTTGCGGATGATCGGCGCGTCGAGCTCTTCGTAGATCGCCTGCAGCACGTCGCCGCTGGCGCTGTCCAGTTCGCCGATGACGGTCATCGGAGGCTGGTCGTAGTCCTTGATCGCGGTACTTTCGCGCAGGAACTCGGGGTTGACCGCCACGCCGAAATCGACGCCGGCCTTCTTGCCCGAGCAGTCCTCGAGGATCGGGATCACCACGTTCTTCACGGTGCCCGGCAGCACGGTGCTGCGTACCACGATGGTGTGGCGGCGGGTGGTGTCGCGCAGCACGTAGCCGATCTCGCGGCACACCGATTCGATGTATTCCAGGCCCAGGTCGCCGTTCTTCTTGCTCGGGGTGCCGACACAGATCATCGACACGTCGCTGGCGCGGATCGCCTCGGCGAAGTCGGTGGTGCCACGCAGCCGACCATTGGCGATGCCTTGCTGCAGGAGTTGCTCCAGACCCGGCTCGACGATTGGCGACTTGCCCTGGTTGATGAGGTCGATCTTGGTGGTGGACACATCCACACCAATCACTTCATGGCCCCTTGCCGACAGGCAACCTGCACAGACGGCACCCACGTAACCCAAACCAAAGATGCTGATACGCATCGTATTCACCTCGTGTGTTTATCACGCCGGCTCTTTCGAAGAACCGGACCGGGTTGATTGACCTGCTTTTACGGGCGCACGGATCCATGGCGAATTGACACTTCACCGAACGCAGGCATGAATGAATCCGGAGCGCAAACAGTGATGCGCTCAAATTGGCAGTAAAAGGCCAGTTATAAAAAGGCGTGCCCTGAGATGCAGCCGTCTTTATTGCAACGCGTTATCGGGTGCGCTGCTGTGCTTGTTCTTTCAAGTGAATAAATCCTTTGAAATCAACCACTAGGACGATTAGTAAGGGGCGCGGCTCTCCTGCTTTAACAGACCGCTTGGTTATACCGAAGCGGTAGTCGAAGTTATCAGCGCAGGTAGTGAGTACCTGCTACTTGTCATCTGTAAGTCATCTCTCACGTTGCACGCTCGTGATTCGTTACGGGTGCTATGAGCGATCTGCGAAGGGAGAAGTTCCGAGGTGCGTTCAGGGCAGATGAAAGATTTCTAAATATTTTTTCAGTGAGAAATACTTTCATTCTGATAGCACGGATGGGTTTCGCCCCTATATATAAAGGGCGGAATCAAGATGAGATGGTTATATGCCAGTATCGGAAAAATTTTTTCAAAATTCGTCAAAAAACTACGAACGGTCTTATGGCGTTTGGCGATAAGCCCAGCCCTGCCTGTTTTTTGGCGCCGGTAATTTGGCTTTTTTGAGGCGGGGATTGCAGGAGCGCGCTGGTTGGGGTGCTCCTGCAAGACGGGGAAGCAGGGCTAGTCCGCTGAGTGGTCGCGCAGGAACACCAGGTGGTCAGGCTTCGATTGTTCGGCGCTGTAGTAGTAGCCTTGCACGTCGAAGCGCTTGAGCTGTTCGGGATCGTTGATACGCTCCTGGATCACGAAGCGGCTCATCAGGCCACGCGCCTTCTTGGCGTAGAAGCTGATGATCTTGTACTGGCCGTTCTTCAAGTCCTTGAAGTCGACGTTGATCACGCGGGCATTCAGCGCATTCTTCTTCACGGCGCTGAAGTACTCGTTGCTGGCCAGGTTCAGCAGCAGGTCATCGCCCTGTTCGGCCAAGGCCTGGTTCAGCCATTCGCTGATGCGCGTGCCCCAGAAGGCGTAGAGGTCCTTGCCGCGTGCGTTCGCGAGCTTGGTGCCCATTTCCAGGCGATAGGGCTGCATCAGGTCCAGCGGCCGCAGCAGGCCATAAAGGCCCGAGAGCATGCGCAGGTGTTGCTGGGCATAGCTGAAGTCGTCCTCGCCAAGGGTTTCGGCATCCAGGCCTGTGTATACGTCGCCCTTGAACGCCAGCAGCGCCTGCTTGGCGTTGGCGGGGGTGAAGTCTGGGGTCCAGCTGCCGAAGCGCGCGGCATTGAGGCCTGCGAGCTTGTCGGACAGGTGCATCAGCTCGGCGATCTGCGCTGGCGACAGCTCGCGCAGTTGGGTGATCAACGTCTGCGAATCGTCCAGGTACTGCGGCAGGGTATGGCGCTGGGTTACCGGTGGGGTGTCGTAGTCGAGGGTCTTGGCGGGGGAAATCACCGTCAGCATGGGTCGGCTCCTGAAATCGTCGGCGACGATTCTACGGGGCCAGCAGGGCAACGCCAAACTATGGTGACGATAGTCACAGACCATCGCCTGGGCAGGCGCTATAGTGCGCATCATCCGTTTAGGGAGAACCGATCGTGCGCATTGCCTTCGCCGTGCTGGCCGGGTTGTTCAGCCTGGCTGTGCAGGCCGCTCCAGCCAATTCCGTCAGCTTCGACCGCAGCCATTGGCCTGAGCAACTCGACAGCCCGGTGCTGTTCGACGTGGCATCGCGCGCGCAGATCCTCTCCTTCGCCCAGGTGCTGCATGAAAGCGAGATGCTCGATGAGCGCGCCCTGGCGGCGCGCCTGGGGCTGCGGCAGATCAACCTGGCGGTGATCCGTTCGGTGCGGGCGCGCATGTGGCAGCGGTTGTGGGAAAACTTCCAGCAGGCCCAGCTTAGTTGCGAGCAGGATGCATCGTTCTGCTATCCGCTGGATTCGATGGCTGATTTGCGTACGCGTTCGGCTACGTTCGCTACAGATGTCGGCGAATTCTACAAAGAATGGGTCGAGCCCAGCCATCAGTTCAACGTTCGTTACCTTGACGAGCAATTGCGCAAGGCGGCCTTGTTTCCACAGACCAGCAGCGAGATCGAGCGGCTGTCGAATGGCGAGCGCAGTGGCGATGAACTCAACGACCGGATGTTCCTGCTGACGTTCGTCGGCGGCCCCGGCCCGGTCGGCAGCAACGCGGACCTGCTCAGCGATTACCTGCGCCGGCAAAAGCTGGGCGCAGTTTTCTTCGTGCTGGGCAACCGCGTGCAGCAGCGCCGCGACATGGCCCAGGGGGCCAATGTCGCGGCGCTCTACGCTGGACAGTGTGTGGGGATTCAGGGCTGGGAGTATCGCTCCCACGCCCAGTGGCAGGGCTGGCAGGATTCCCTGCGGCGCAGCCAGGCGCAGGTGCAGGGCCTGATGCCCGAGCAGTACGTGCCGCTGTTCCGCCCACCCTATGGGCAGCGTCGTGCCGACGGCGAGGCGTTCATGGCGGCGCAAGGGCTGCAGGTGTCACTGTGGGACATCGACGCCCAGGACGACGGCGCGCTGGATGCCGAGCAGTCGGCCCAGCGGGTGATGACCTTGATGCTGCTATGGCGCAAGGGTGTAATCCAGTTCCACGACACCCTGCCCAAGGCACAGCCGGCCCTGGAATGGCTGTTGCAGCACACGGCGCAAAGCGGGATCGGATGGCAGGATTGCATGGAATACGCGCATCTGCGCTAGGCATGAAATTCAGGGTCCAACAGTGACTGTAGTCCCCCGTCACCGTATCGCCAAGCGCGGTTCGTCATTCGGCAAAATAAACTTCACCGGAGCGTAAAAAGTCTTTTTTCCGTCACGCCTTTTGCGGTATGAAGGGATCAGACAGCCGATTCCTGCAGCACAGGTGGCGTCATCCAGGCCCTCCTTTGCCAGGTGCGCTCCCCGCCCGTAACGACGCGGATACGGGGAGAACGGCGGTCACTCTGCGGTGCAGCGAAGCTGTGCCGTCCTGCTTTCACATAAGGTGACCGAGTATGGATGACCAAGGACGCAACCCTTCCTCCAACCAGCCAATCCTGTATGTGCTCGATACCAACGTCCTGATTCACGATCCCAACGCTTTGCTCAACTTCGAGGAGCACCACGTCGCCATACCGATGACGGTGCTGGAGGAACTCGACAAGCTCAAGACCGGTAAACAGACCATCGCCGCCGAATGTCGCCAGGCCATTCGCCTGATCGACCAGACCCTCGGTGATGCATCGCCCAACGATGTCGAACAAGGGGTGCCGATCCAGCGTGGCAAGGGCGGGCCGAAGGGCTTCCTTTCGATTCTGATGAGCCCGCGCAACGAACCGAACCGGCTGCTGCCGGAAAACCTCAACGACAACATCATCATCAACCAACTGCTGGAACTGCGTGCCAGGCGGGCTGACCTGGACGTGGTGCTGGTCACCAAAGACATCAACATGCGCCTGAAGGCGCGCGCCTGTGGCATCGCCGCCGAGGACTACAGCACCGACCAATTGGTCGACGATGTGTCCCTGCTCTCGAAGGGCTACCACTCGGTCACCGGCTCCTTCTGGGACCGGGTCAGCAAGGTCGACACCCGCCAGGAACGGGGCCGCACCTGGCATCGCGTACAACTGATCGACAACTTGCCGGCTGTGCACGTCAATGAGTTCATCATCGACGAGCAAGGCTTCGTCGGCTGGATCAAGGGCATCCGCGAGAACGAGCTGCTATTGCTCGACCTGCACCAGGAGCCGCTGCTGCATCAGGAAGCCTGGGGCCTCAAGCCCCGCGACATCCACCAGAGCCTGGCGCTGTTCGCCCTGCTCGACCCGGACATCCACCTGGTCAATCTCACCGGCGCGGCCGGCTCGGGCAAAACCATCCTGGCACTGGCTGCAGCCATCGAGCAGACCATGGTCAGCAAGCGCTACCGGCGTATCATCGCCACCCGCAGCGTGCAGGGGCTGGACCAGGAGATCGGCTTCCTGCCGGGCACCGAGGCGGAAAAAATGGAGCCCTGGCTGGGCGCCATCACCGACAACCTCGAGGCGTTGCACATGGATGACGAAAGCACCCATGGCAGTGTCGAATACATCCTCGAACGGGTCCCGCTGCAGTTCAAGTCGCTGAACTACATCCGTGGCCGCAGCTTCCAGCAGAGCCTGATCCTGATCGACGAATGCCAGAACCTCACCCCGCACCAGATGAAGACCATCATCACCCGTGCAGGCTCTGGCTCCAAGGTGGTCTGCCTGGGCAACCTGGCGCAGATCGACACCCCCTACCTGTCCGCGACCAGCTCGGGCCTGACCTACCTGACCGAGCGCTTCAAGGACTTCCCCCATGGCGTGCACATCACCCTGCAGGGTGTGCCGCGTTCGGTACTGGCCGAGTACGCCGAGTCGCATCTGTAGACCCGGAGCGCTCATTACGCAGGCTCGCCCGCTCCCACACGGTTGTGGGGGCGGGCGAGCCCTGTGATGAGGCCGAGCCTGCCGACACATTCCCCTGCGCAAAGCTGACCCACAGGTTTACACTCTGCTTTCCCTTCACAGGAGCAGAGCAGTGCTGACTCATCTCGATTCCCAGGGGCGCGCCAACATGGTCGACGTCACTGAAAAAGCCGTGACTGCGCGCGAAGCGATCGCCGAGGCACGGGTGCGCATGTTGCCGCAGACCTTGCGGATGATCGTCGACGGCGAGCATCCCAAGGGCGATGTGTTCGCCGTGGCGCGCATCGCAGGTATCCAGGCGGCGAAGAAGACCAGCGACCTGATCCCGCTGTGCCATCCGCTGATGCTCACCAGCGTCAAGGTCGAGCTGGCTGCCGAAGGCGAAGATGTGGTGCATATCGTTGCCCGTTGCAAGCTGGCCGGGCAGACCGGTGTCGAGATGGAGGCCCTGACCGCCGCCAGCGTCGCTGCGCTGACGATCTACGACATGTGCAAGGCCGTGGACAAGGGCATGGTCATCGAGCAGGTGCGCCTGCTGGAGAAGCTCGGCGGCAAGAGCGGCCACTACAAGGTGGAGGGGTGATGAAGATCAAGGCCCTCTATTTCGCCCGTTACCGTGAGCTGCTTGGCGTTGATGCCGAGCGTCTGGAAGGGGATTTCAAGGTGCTCGACGACGTGCGCCAGGCGCTGGTTGCCAGAGGCGGCGTTTACGCCGTGCTGGCCGAGCAGAACCTGATGTGCGCGCGTAACGAGGAGCTGTGCAAGCTCGATGAGCCGGTCGAGGACGGCGATGAGCTTGCCTTCTTCCCGCCGGTGACCGGAGGTTGAGCATGGGCGTACGGGTACAGCAGGCGGCGTTCGACCCCGGTTCCGAGGTCAATGCCATGCACGCTGCCAATGTTGGCGTGGGCGCGGTGGTCGGGTTCGTCGGTTATGTGCGCGACTTCAACGACGGTCGCGAGGTGGCGGGGATGTTTCTCGAGCACTACCCAGGCATGACCGAGAAGGCCCTGGCCAAGATCGTGGTCGAGGCCGAGCAGCGCTGGCCGTTGCTCAAGGTCGAGGTGCTGCACCGCATCGGTGCGCTGGAACCGGGCGAGCCGATCGTGTTCGTGGGTGTCGCCAGTGCTCATCGGCAGGCCGCGTTCGATGCCTGCAACTTCATCATGGACTATCTCAAGACCCGGGCGCCGTTCTGGAAGAAGGAAAATACCCAGGAAGGGCCGAGGTGGGTCGAAGGCAGGCAGAGTGACCAGGATGCGGCAGGGCGTTGGTAATCAAGGC
>NZ_BCBT01000059.1:0-41041 GCF_001320965.1 Pseudomonas sp. NBRC 111143
TGATGGGGAGAGAGATAAATCCAGAGGAACGGATGAGATATTTACGGGATATTCCGCACGGGAACGGTAAATATCTGGATTGGGTTTGAAAAAGCCTTGCAATATGCGCAAAGCCTAAAAAGGGTCAGCGGCGCGAACTGATCCAACCGTGAATCCGCCAGACCAGCGCATCGGCGGTGGCCACGTCCAGCCCGGCCGCTATGCACATCTGCACGGCGACGGCGTCGGCAGTAGAGTTGGTCGCCAGCGGACGATGGTTCCAGGCGGCAATGTCATCCGCCTGATCCAGATTGAGCACCGGCAACTGTCGGCCCTTGCATCCATCCGTGCGGCATCGAGCCTTGGGATTGGGACGGTTCCATTGAGCGTCCAAATCGCAGCCGCAGAATGGGCACGGTGCCAGGTAGTGTTGGTTCTTCAGCATGACGATGTCACTTGGAGTCGTTGTCACCAGCCGACACGGTATCGAAAAGGCTCGGCTGCCGCCGCGCCAGTTCTTCCGGCATCAGCGGAAGCGGATAGGTGATGATCTCGAATTGGAAGCGCAACATCATTTCCGCGATGCCTTCGAGAGTTTCCTTGTTGATTGGTGCGCCGTAGAAACGCTTCACTGCCTCGTCGATGAAGCGTTTCTGGATGGCTCGTGCCCAATCGGGCATTTCGCGTGTACTGTTGGACATGGCTATCTCCAATGTGTGGTGCTGGATGCGCTGCCGAGGGGCTTCCTTGGTTGTGCGCGTGCGAGTGGCTGGGCGGGCATGCCAGACGCCGAAATGAACTACCTGGAGTCGTTGTCACCAGCCGACACGGCATCGAAAAGGCCCGGCTGCCGCCGCGTCAGTTCTTCCGCACGCATGACCTTGATGACCTTGTAGACCCACTGCGTCGAGACGCCATGCTTGCGCGCCACTTCGTCGACGTTGTCGCCTTTGAAGTCCTGCCAGATTTCCAGCGCCTTGCGGTGACGGCGCACGACAATGCCCAGCGGGACGTAGATGTTCATCCCGCCCCAGCTTTTCGCCATGACCTCCGCAACCTCGACGCCCAGGGCTTCGGCTACATCGTCCTGGATCTCCCCATAGTTGGTGAGCACGACCTTCACCTTGTCGGCCAGGTCTTGCAGCAGTTCCGGCCCTTTGCTTCGGAACGAGTGGCTGTTCATGTGACCTCCTTGCTGCCATGCCGCAGCACTTCTTGACAGATTTCGTATGCCGCCCACATAGCATCGAACGATCCTCTGGTCGATGCCGTGAACAGCGCGGCCTGTGCCCGCTGCCGGGCTTGTTCTTCAATGTCGCTGTCGCGTATCTGCGCTGCCAGCGTACGCAATGCGCCGGGCAGGTGTCGCTGTGCCCACCGCTTGAGCGTTTCGATGACCTGGTGCGAGTGTTCGCCATCAATCCACTGGAGCGCATCGACCTTCGTGATTCGGCGGACGTATGCGAATAGAGCCGCTTCGCTGGGGTCTTTCACTGCGCCCAGGGCATGCAGGAACAGCCACAGCGCCCTGATCTTCTTGCTGGTGCCCCTGTCATCCTGGGGTAGTGGCTTGCGCTGTCCCTGGGGCTTCTGGCGCACCTTGAAGCCGCTTTGCTTCAGGTACGACAGGACTTTTTCCAGTTCGGGAATGCTCAGTGCCGCCGACGAGTCCTTATTTGCGATTCGGCGCAGGATGGCGCGGTAGGTTTCGTCGTCCAATGCCAGGTCGCGCTTGGCTACATGGATCAGGCGGATCAGGCGCTGGCGGTCATGCTGTGCTGCCATGATTCACTCCAGCGCCAGGTGTTGACCGGAACCGTCGATGCCGCGCGACAGGCTGGCATCGCGGCCCGACTTGTGGCCAGACGCCCAATCGTCATATTCGTGGTCGCGCAACTTGCGACCATCGTTGCGATTAAGCGCGTCCAGGTTGCGCAGGCTGGGATAGTGGGCAGCCAAGTAGGCGTCGATGGCTGCGACCTGCTGCTCATTGCCGGCAAACTCCGAAACCGTGCCCGCGACGGCGCGTACCCATCCTTCGCTGAACAGGTCGGCCCGGCGTGTCTTGGTCGCCAGCTTGCACCGCTTCAGGCGCTGTTTGATGTGCTCGTCGCGTGCGCGGCGGGCTTGGCGATGCAGCACGGTGAAAGCGTATTGAGCAATCTCCGGCGCGGCACCGCAGCCGATGTAGCACCATTCGCCTGGCCGACGACCGGCGGGCACCCACCGTCCTTGCGAAAAAATCACACGGCAACTGAATGCGTCCGCCACCAGACACGCCAGGTGCGTTTCCCAATTGGACGGCCTGGACTCGACGCCGGCTTTGGCACGGCGCTCATCGGCTTCTGCCGCCAGCACGTCCAGGTCGGTAATGCCGTGGGCATCCATCAGTTTGCGGGCCTGGCGCAATGCGGCAGCGGCTTCGTGTTCGTTGCTGCTTGTCGACAACGCCAGGCATTTGCGGATCTTGTCCAGGACTTTGTTGCGGTCGCTCATTTGATCTTCCTCGAAGTCGTCATCTCCCGAAGCCGCTAGACCGGCTTGAGGCGATGGCCTCTTACGCCACGGCGTCCTTCAGCGCCTTGGCGGCGGTGAACTTGGGCGCGTTCTTCGCCGGTATCTGCACTGCCTCGCCGGTTTGCGGGTTACGGCCTTGCTTGGCGGCACGCTCGATGACCGCCAGCTTGCCGATTCCAGGCAGGACGACTTCATTACCGTCTGCCAACTGCTTGTGAACCACGCTTTCGAGCGTGTCCAGGAACGCCCTGGTATCTGTTTTCGTGAGGCCGCTTTGTTCGCTGATCGCGGCTTCCAGTTCTTTCTTGGTCAGTGCCATGATGGCTCTCCTGCTGATAATGAAATTCCGGGAAACAGCCCGGTCTGGTGAAACGAAATGCGCCGGACTTACACAGCCGCCAAGTCGAGGCTGATGGCGACGTATTCGTCGGAGCCTTCCTTGCGTTCGTAGAACCGGATATAGGGCTTGCTGCCATCGACCCGGACGCTGTCGCTGATTGCCTGCATGGCGCGCTGCCAGCGTTCATCTGTGATGTGCAGCCGACGCAGGCCCAGGACGCGGCCGGTGTTGATCTTGCCTTCCTGGTCAACGCGGAAGGCGTCGTTCACCAGCACCTTGATTTCGTCACGGCTGCCTTCCGACCAGTCCGTGATGCACTCGTCGATCAGTTCCTTGGCCGCTTGCAGTCGCTCGTCGAAAACCAAGTGTTCCTGCACCTTGCGGACGATCTTGTACCGGCCATCGAACGACGTGAGCGTGATGTTTCCCTTGTTCCCGCGTGCTTTCACGCCGTACTGCTCCAGGCTGGTCTCCACGAACGCTTCGACGTCAGAGAACGCCAGGGCGCGAAACTCCGCGAGATCCTGGCGGCGGATCTTCGCGCCCTGGATCAGCTTCTCGATGGTCTGGTCGCGTAGCTTGTCGACGTCCGAGACCATCGACTCCGGTACCAGCGTGCCGTCCGCCCGTTTCCGGTAGCCGGGCGGAATTTGCAGGGTTTGAGTTCCCATTCTGTTGCTCCTGTAAATGCGGTTGCTTGTTTGAAATCTTCATGCCCTTGGCCAGTTCCTGCCTCAATTCCCGAAGCCTGGCCAGGTTCCGTTGCCGCTGTTCCTCGCTGATCTTGGGCGGCGGCAGCGCAGGTGGTGGATCGCGGTTGCCCATGTATTCCAGGAACAACTTGGGCGGTGGCCAGCGATCACAGACCCGGTACAGCGTCCTGAATGCCTTGCGAATTCGCTCTGCGTCCAAGGCTTCGTTCCAGATCACTGGCAACCCATCGAGTGCGGCCAGCCACACGTCCAGCGTGAGCGTCACACTGTCGTCGGCGGGAGCACCGGCCAGGCGCAGGGCGACCAGCCCTTGCAGACCGCGTGCTATCTCGCGCTCGAGCCACTTCTCAACCACGGGCGCGCTCCTCCAGGGCACTGATCGCGGACAGCGTCTTCGACTGCGCCTTCGGGGGGGCCACCCGGCCATCGCCAGCCAGCACGACCTGGTTTCCCTGCGGTCGCCAATTGCTGATGACCTCGTACAGCCAGCCGTGCCCCTTGAGCGGCATAACCAGCCGTCCAGCATCCCGCGCAGCCAATGCTTGCTCCATTGACCACAGCCAGGCTTCGGTCGGTGCCTCATGAACCTGGCCGTTGCGGCTGATCCGCTGGGCCTGCATGTCGGGCAGCAGTTCGTTGACCAGGCGGGCGACCCTATCCATCGTCAATTCGCGCTTGTCGGGGCGGAATAAGGCCAGATAGCGCAATAGCGCGGCTCCGAGCGGGCCTGATAGCTTGAATGCTGCGGCCAGCGCATCCCTGGCACCGTCATGGGCGATCAGCGCGTCCAGGGACAACGTCGCGCCGCAGCTTGGGCACCGGGTACGCATCAGTGCAGTCCTCCAGGCCGCGCTGGTGATTGGGTGATCTCGACGTGCTTCTCCACGAAAGCGGTCAGTTCACGCTGCACGCTGTCCTTGTCGCCTCCGACATGGGCGAGGACGATGCGCCCCATCTGGCCGCTGATCTGGTGCAGCATATGGCGTAGAGTGTGTGCATCTTGTGTGAGCCAGCACACCAGCGTGTTCACGCGGTGCAGTTCCTGCCGTAGTTCTTCGACGCTATTCAGCGATTCAGGGCTGATGAGCCTGGTTGTGGGCGCGCTCATGCGGTCTTCCCCTCGGCCTGCTGCCAGGTCACCATGACGCCGTCCACATTGGCCTGCGCCGTTCCTCGAGCGCGGTCGTACAGCACGCTATGGGCCAGCGCCAGAATGGGACGCGATGACGATTCAACGTCCGGCATGATCTGTACTTCGGCGCGTCCCTGGGCCGTAGTGCCGACGATGCGGTAGCCCATTTGGCGCAGACGCCTGGCTACTGCATTGACGCGGCGGAGGTTTTCCTGGAACTGCTCGGTCAGCACCACCAGGGGACGCCTGGGCGGGATATGAACGGGCGCGGAGGGCGGATTCACCACTTGCAGATGGGTCATGTCACACCTCGTTGATGACGTCCGCGCTGACCACCGGCGCGCCATTTTCTGCGGCCAGATTCAGCGCGGCGGTGGTCAGGTTGTGGACTGCCAGGGGGTACAGCAGGGAATAGGACTTGTGGCCGCGCGGTACGGGCGGTTGCAGGCGGTCGTGGATGGCCTGGACGGCGTCATCTGTCATGACCTTTTTCAGCGTGGTGCCGGCCTGCTTGAAGCGGAATTCGAGGTACTCGGGCAGATGACTTCCCAGGGGGGGCAGCGTCATGATTTCGCACCGCTGTACCACCTCGCGGACAGCAGCGTTTTGCTCGGACAGCTTGGCCGCAAGTTCCGGCTGGCCGACGAGGATGATCGACAGCAGCCGCGCAAAGCCTGCCTCCAATTCCGTGAACCGCTTCAGATGGTTCAGTGTCGGAATTGGCAGCGCATGGGCTTCTTCGATGATCAGCACATGCCTGTTGCCGGCCTGGTGCGAGGTCATCAGTTCCTGGCTGACGCGCCGGAACCGTGTCTCGCTGTCCGACGGCACTGTGATGTGCGGCGAAATCTCGGCCAGGATCGCGGTGGCGATGTGGGAGGCGCGCATCACGTTGCCCTTGGTGTCCTGGTCGGCCATGCCGATGATGGAAAACGGCTGGATGATGCGTACCTGTTCGCTCTCGCGGTGGATGCGTTCGATCAGGTCGCGCCGCAGAGTAGACTTGCCGGAACCAGACTCCCCGATGACAGCCATGAAGCCGCCCCGCTTGGCGGCGTCCAGCATTGCCAGGCGCGTGTACCGGATGGCGTCGTTCTGATAGACTTCTTCGGCGCTGGCGACCTCGCTGAATGGGTTCCTGACCAGCCCGAAATGCTGGCGGGTTTTCGGATGCAGGGTTTGTTTGCGTAGCAGCATGATGGGTTCTTCCTCTTGAGGTTGGGCCTGGGACGCCGCCCTGGCCGGCGGCGTCCACTTCTCGAAGGCGCTCCCGATCTGTTCATCGGTAGCGCCGTTCTCCTTCAGAAACTCACGAATTCGCGCCTGATACGCTGCGGCCGGTTTCTTCTTCGGCCAGATGTCGTGGTTCGTGATCTGTGCAATCGCGGCGGCGCTGATGCCGATGGCATACGCCAGCCGTGACTGCTCGATTTGCAGGTCTTTGAGTACCAATTTCAGCTTCAGCACCGTGGGGTCTCCTTACGCGACTCGGACAATGGTTGGACGGGGGCGCATGGCTTCGCGCAGCGCGAATGCTGCGCCGCTGATCTCGTCTGCAGGCACGCCTGCGGGATACATCTCGACCATGCGGTCGTAGTGCGCCGGCGACCAGTCCGACAGTTCCTTGCGCAGCAGCTTGGCCGCTTGGATATGCGTCAGCAGTTGCTCGGCCACGGTCGGGGCTTGCGATTGCAAATCGTGCATCTGGCCGGTGCGCGGCATGGGGATTGCCAGCTTGGTTTGCTCGATGTGCGCCAGCGGGTTGAATGCGCCACCCATGAACGCCGCCTTCTGCTTGCGCGCGGCAGCAGCTTCTTCGTCTGAGGATGCGCCCATTGCCAGGCGTTCGATCTCCTTGGCATTGGCCTGGGCCGGCGTGTCCGCATGGCGCTTATAGGATTCCCCGATCACTGGGGCGCCAATCACCATGCCGAACTCATTGCGCAGCACTTCAGGCAGGATGTGGAACGTCTCGTAGCCGTCATCTGTATGTCCGATAGCCTGCGCACCCTGATCCTCAAACGCGTTTCGGCAGATCAGCAGCTTCTCGCCGTTTAGCACCCCAGGCACGCCGGAAACGTCGTATTCGCGGCCCCGGAACTGCACGGTCAATTGGCTGCCGACCACGCGCGATTCGGGAGCGCTGACGGCAACCTGCCGCATCACGTCGGGCGCAGGCGCAACGATCAGCTGGTCGCCTTTGATACGCAGCCATGCACCGTCGCGTGTCATCTCATGCCGCGTGTGGATTTGCGTGCCGTTGAACCAGGCCATCCACTTCGTGGCCAAGCCATTGATTTTCTCCAGGGTGTCCACCTGGTCTTCGCGCAGCGTCTTGAGCAGCGTTTCAAAGCTGCGCTCCACCAAGTCCTGGCCTTTTTCTACCTGCCCTTTTGCGCGCGGGTTGCCGGGCTTGTTGATCTGGAGGCGGATACGCAGCGCATGGCACAGATTCTTGAACGCTGCGGACGTGTTGGCGCTGCCGGGGTCGAGCATGATCAGCCTGGGAACGCCGTGCATGGCGTGCCCAGGACGTTGCACCATCGCGGCGATGAACGCTTCGATCAAGTTGGCCGACGTTTCCCCGCCGATCACGTAGTGGACGTACACCCAGCCGGACGTGTGGTCGGTGACGACGTAGCGCCATAGAGCGTCTTTCATTGCCTTGATCACATTGGCTGGCTTGTTCTTGTAGAACGCCTTTTCGTCCATGATCCGCAGACCGTTGTCGCCCGGCTGCGATGGCAGGTAGTACATGACGCATCGGCTTGCGTCGATTTGCCAGACATGATTTGGATGCAGGCTTGTCATGGCCATCGCAGGCGCGGGGCGCAGCAACTGATCCGGGTGTGCCTGGTAGCGCCGCAGTGCGCGTGAAATCGCACTGACAGACAGCGGTACGATTTCGCCCGTGGCCTGGTCGATACGCTCGGCCCGGATCAGACCGTTCGCCCGCAGCTGTTCGATAGCCAGGTTTACGCTGGCAGTGCGCTTTCCGTTCTTGCGCATGTGTTCCATGAGGACTGCGGAAACCTTCAAGGCTTCCTCGCGTGGCAGTTCGACATTGCCAGCATCCGACCGGCGCTTGCGCGTGTCGGTAGCCACCATGTCCTTGAACTTCCTGTGCAGCGTGGCGCGCGCCATCCCGAGGATGCGCTCGGCCTCCTCGATCACGGTTCCCTTGGTGCCATGCGGGGCGCTTTGCCACCGCATGGCGAACTCGAACAACTGTTGATTCGCTGCGCCCTGCATGCTCAGTTCTCCTTGGCCCAATCGGGAACTGGCGTGGTCGGCGTCTCGCCGCCTCCGTCTCCGGCCCATGTCGGCTGCGGGTAGGCAACCGTGCCCAGGGCGAACTCGGCGCGCAGTTCATCCAGTACCTGTTGCACTTGGGCGACGAGTCCCGCCACCTGGGCGCGATGATCAGTTCCATGCTCCTGGTCGTGCTGCATCAATGCTTCGATGGCCGGTCGCAGTTCGCCGTGGATCGCATGCTCCGCACTGTGTACGTAGCCAGACAGCGCCAGGCTCAGGTCTTTGGCCGTTTCGTCGGGCGACATCGTCTTGATGCGCTTGGCTGTTTTCTGGAGTTCGACCTTCAGGTTGTCGACGGCCTTGCCTTTTTCGGTCAGGAGCTGGTCGACGGCCTTCTTTTCTTCGCGGAGATCACGCAGCGCTTTGCGCAGTTCGCTGACTGGCATGCGCGCAATCTCGTCCAGATCTAGGCCCGCAACAGTGCCGCCTTCGTTGAGTTCCTGTATTTCTTCGTCGTCCAGGATCATCAGTTCGAACACTTTCGACTTGGAACCGGCTGCCTGGATCAAATGCGTCGACGTCGACGCATTTGAAAACCGGATGGCCGATTGCATCATTCGTTGTGCCAGGCGAACGTCCAGCCCGAGCCGATCCATAAACGGCAGCCACTCGCCGTGCGGCAGGTGCTCTCTGGCCACTACGAGGGCGCGGCCAGCTGCCAGCATCTCTTCTGCGCTGCGGGAAAGGTGTCCACGGATCTTGTCCTCGTAGCGCAGGACGTCAAATGGCATGCCGTCACCGAACTGGGTGATCACCTGTGCCAGTCGTTCGCCAGCCTCGTTCTGTGCCTGAACTACCAGGGCCGCAGCAGAGCCCTGGATGTCTTGGTGCTGTTCCGTGCTTGTATTTGCCTTGGGGCGTGCCATGATGGCTCCTCCGATCAAAGGGCACCCGCCGCGATCCGCTGATTCATTTCGGATGCGCGACGGGTGATGTTTTCGATATGGTTGTGGTGAGCTTGAGCGATCTGCAGCATGGCGATGCTGTGGGCGTATCGCCCGCTGTCCAGCTTCAGTGCCAGCCCTTCATCCACCAGTGCAGCCAATGCCCTCGTCACGTTCGAGGCTGATTCGCCAGTCAATGCAGCGATTTCCCCGTTGGAGAGCCCGGTCAAAGAATGGCCTTTGAGAGCCTTGAGTACGCGCAGAGCACGCGTGGCTGATGAGGATGCTTGGCGGTCGTTGCTCATACGACCGCCCGTGGCGCGCAAGCGCCGCGCATGATGCGCAAAGCTGCGCCGTGGTCGATGCCGAACTCCAGCGAGGCGAGAGAGGCGCGGATATCGAGCAGTTCGTCGACCAGGGGCTGGGTCGATTCGAATTCGCCGTC
The DNA here is from genome assembly GCF_001320965.1 of Pseudomonas sp. NBRC 111143. NCBI lineage: Bacteria > Pseudomonadati > Pseudomonadota > Gammaproteobacteria > Pseudomonadales > Pseudomonadaceae > Pseudomonas > Pseudomonas sp. NBRC 111143. Next base: position 9,326 of record NZ_BCBT01000059.1, read on the forward strand.
GAATCGCTCCAAGCGTCGTTGCAGATCAGCCAGGCGCGCACCCAGGTTGCCGATATCGCCAGTGGTGAGGCTGGACGATATGCGACCCTGATGTGCGCCGCGTCTGGAACTAGATGTAAGGATCTTGTTCTGAAGGTTCATGACGGTTTCCCTTGTCAGGGTGCTATGAGAAAATGGCCAGTTACGGCTGTGCGCTCTGCGTGCGGGGGTTGGGCTTGATACCCAGCTTGACGGCGATTTCGTGCGGAATGCCGCGCTTGCAGGGCGACATGCCGTTGAGAACTCGGTACACGTCACAGCGCCGGAAGCCGTTCTCGTCAGCCCACTGGCTGATCGGGACGCCCCGAGCATGGAACTGGGCTTTCACTTGTTGAGGGGTCATCGGATGGCTCCTTTGTTACCTGTCAAAAGACACTTTAAGGTGTTAAATGACATTCTAAGTGTCTTTTGAAATGTGCTCAAGGGGTCAGATGAAATTTTTCGATGAAGCGATGCTGCGCTTGAAACAGCAACTTGGAGTCACCGAGGATAGGGATGTAGCCGAGGCGCTAGGCATGTCTGCCAATGCCTTGACGCTTCGAAAACGACGAGGCTCCTTTCCCGAGAAGGAGTTCCTGGCTCTAGTAGCTAAGAGGCCCGACCTGGGGCTGGACATTGACTACGTCCTGGTCGGTCATCACTCCCAGGTGTTCGAGGCTGGCATCAAAGAGGCAGCCAAGAACCCGCTGGTTACGGAGGATGAGACGATGGCCGGTCTTTTTGCGGCCTTGTCCCACGAGTCGCGTGCAGAAGTGCTGTCCGTCGCGCGACGGCTCCGAGAGCTGGAGATGTTGGTAGCTACCGCACGCGATAAAGCATCGAAATCGAGGCGTTCGAAATGAAGGCGGCGCTTTCCTGTAGATGCTGTGAGATCATTTCGATAGACCTAAGAGAGGCAGGTACCGATGGCAGCGATTGATGTACTGGCAGGAGACTTTCCACAAGGCCGGGCAGAGTTTGGTTTTGGGGTAATCGCATTTCCCAAGAAACCCAAGCAAGGGTTCCCTGCTGACATTGCCTTGCGCCCGAAAGACGACCTGTTGCATATCGAGATCACGACTGAAAGCGAGGAAAGTCGGGTAGGCAAAGCTGCTGAAGCAGGCATTGCAGGGGGGCTCTTGTTCGGGGGGGCTGGGCTGATCGTGGGCGGCTTGCTGGGGGCGGCCAACAAGCAAAAAAAGACGGTGACGTTTAAGGCGGTCTTTACTGAAGGACGCTCCCTGCTAGGGAAAACTGATGCCCAGACATTTGAGAAACTCCAGGCTTTTGCCTTCAATAATGCGGAGAAATTGCCGCCACAAGAACCTGGAACTCATCCGACCGCCGGGGATGATGATGTGCTGTCGAGGCTTGAACGGCTCTCCAGGCTGAAAGAGCAAGGCATCTTGAACGAAGAGGAATTCCAGCAGCAGAAGGCGAAGTTGTTAGCGTCCTGATACTCCCCACAGCAGTCTCTAAACACAATTAAAAGACTGTGCGCGGCCTGGAGCCGATCATGTCCCCGTTCAAACCTTGGGGGACATCATGGCAAATCAGGTCATGCGGATGCCGCGCGGCATTCGCAATTCCAACCCCGGCAACATCGAGCGCAACGCCACCCGCTGGCAGGGTATGGCGGCGCAGCAGAGCGATGCCCGGTTCATTACTTTCTCCGCGCCCGAATGGGGCATCCGCGCCATTGCGCGCACGCTGATCACGTACCAGGACAAGCGCCGCGCACGTGACGGTAGCCGCATCGACTCGGTACGCGAGATCATCGAACGCTGGGCACCACCCAGCGAAAACGACACGGCAGCATACAGCCGCGCCGTGGCATCGGCGCTGGGTATCGGCCCGGATGACGAAACCGTGGATGTGTACCGCTACCCGACGATGGATCAGTTGGTGCGTGCCATCATCCGCCACGAAAACGGCCCCGGCCCCTACGACGGTGGTTGGTACGACGACGCGGTGATCGAACGCGGCCTGGCGCTGGCTGGCATCGTTCCAGGCGTCATCCACGGTGGCGCGGAGGTGGCAGCATGAAGCTGGACGATTCCGCCAAGTTCTGGCACCGCCTGTGGTCGGTGCGCTTCGCCATCCTGGCAGCGCTGGTATCCGCTGCGGGGGAACTGCTGCCGCTGTGGCAGCCGATGCTGGCACCCATCCCCTACGCAACCCTGTCCACGGTATTCGCCATTCTGTCGGCAGTCAGCCGCGTCGTCCACCAGGGCGGTGTGCAGACCGATCTGGACAGCTACCGGAGCGGCCAGTAGGCCGAGGGGGACGCAATGCTCGGCCAAACCATCACAACGAGTCGTTTGAATGCGCTGCTGGCCGCCCTGGTGTTGGCCGGTGGTGCGGCGCTGGGCGCGGGCATCGGCGGCTACATCCTGGGTCACGGCAAGGCCAAGGCCCAGGGTGATGCCGCTCTGTCTGCATTGGCGCTCGATCACGCCCAGGCATATGCCGATGCCCAGGAGGAAGCCTGGCTGCGGCTCAACGACGAAATCCAACGCAATCAAATCCTCGCGCGGCAGTTGGCCGATGAAAAGGCGGCGCACGCGAAGGAACGCGAATCCCTGCTCAAGAGGATCAGAAATGTCACCACAGTCTATGTGCCTGCCCCTGGCAGCGCGGCGCAGCCTTTGCCTCGCAGCGTGTTCACTGCTGGCTTCGTGCGCGAGTACAACGCCGCCATCGGTCTACCCACCACAAACACATGCACCGTTGCCGCTGGAACTGGCGACACGTCCGCAACCGGCCAGGCCGTTGACACCTGGCTATGCGAATCAGGACTTAGCCAGGCCGACATCCTCGCCCACATTGCCGACTACGGAGAACGCTGCCGCAACCTCGAGTCCCAGGTGAACAGGCTGCTGGATCGTGAGGGGGACGTCGATGGACATCATTGACCTGGCCAGCCAGCGGGAACAGGCGGATCGGGAACTGGCGCTGGCGAACCAGCAGGCCAAGAGGTCGACACGGCCGCCCGCGTCGCACTGCCTGGCTTGCGGCGAACCGATCCCTATCGCGCGGCAGCAGGCAGTGCCTGGCGTGCAGCGATGTGTTGAGTGCCAAGAGGCGTATGAGCACCGGAGTATGTGATGGATTTCAGCAATTTGAGTTTTGGGTTTGAGACGGTTCGCTGGATCGTCGTTACCGCCATTGGCATTTACGCCTGGATCATCGGCAGGCAGTCGGCCAGCAGCAAGGAGCTACTGGAATTGCGCACCAGGATTACGAAGCTGGAGTCGGAAATGCGACAGGTGCCGAGCCAGCAGCAGATCCACGACCTGGCGCTCCAGGTCAGCCGCGTAGTGGGCAGTGTCGATGCACTGGCCCAGGGCATTGCGCCCATCCGCAAGTCTGTTGACCGGATGGAATCCTACCTGCTGAACAACAAGTGAGACCGACCATGAAAAAGGCTTATGCAACGGTCTTGAGTGAAGATCGCCGCCTGATCATCCTGCGCATCCTCAGTGAACTGCCGTCCTACCGCGCCAACAGCAGCGTTTTGTACAGCCTACTGAGCCAGTGGGGCCATCATCCCAGCCGCGACCAGGTGAAGAGTGAAATGCGCTGGCTGCAAGAGCAGGCATTGCTGGATGTGGAGTCCATTGGCGATGGCAGCGTTCTGCTGGCCACGTTGACCGAGCGTGGCCAGGACGTAGCGGCGGGCCGGTCGATTGTCGATGGGGTCAAGCGCCCCGGCGCAGGTAGTTGACGTATGGCGCGCAAATCGAAGGTTTCCAAGCTGTCGCCCGAGGTCAAGGAGTACCTGCAGCGTTTGCTGCGCGAGGATCGCCTGACCCTGGACGAGATGCTGGACGATCTACGCCAGCGGTTCCCTGGAAAACAGGAGGAAATGCCCAGCCGCACCGGCCTGGGACGCTACCGCAAGACCTACGAAGAAGTGTTGGCCAGCCACAAGAATATCGCGCTGGCTTCCGAGGCACTGGTCTCCGAGCTGGGCGAATCGTTCGACGACAAATCCGGGGCGCTGCTTGCCCAGGCCGTGACCACGTTGGCTATCAACGCAGTGGACAACGCGCTGGAGCAAGGCAATACGTCCATCAAGGATGTGCAGGCCATTGCCCGCGCGGCGAAATCCGTCCAGGAGACGCGCAGCCTGAACCTCAAAGAGCGCCAGGCGGTTGCCAAGGAGGCCCGCGAGAAGCTGCTGCGCGAACAAGCCGAAACCCTGGACGACGAAGTCAAGTCTGGTGGCCTGGATGAAGAACAGGCCATGTTCTGGCGCAAGAAATTCCTGGGGGTGTGATGTGGCATCGGTGAAGGGGCTGTCAAGCACACTACGGGTCGTCGAGTGGGACGAACTGCCAGCGCGCGCGAGAGAGATCCCGGCCAACTTCAACCCGCTGGCCGAGGGCATCTTAATGGCCCATCAGGCAGACTGGCTACGCCTGGAGGCACAGATCAAGCTGTGCGGCAAAGGCCGGCGTACTGGAATCACGTTTGCTGAAGCCTTGGACTCGGTTATCACCGCTGCATCGCGCAAGAGCGCGGGCGGCATGGACACGTTCTACATCGGGGACACGAAAGAGAAAGGCTTGGAGTTCATTGGCTATTGCGCCAAATTCTCCAGGGTGATCGCGGAGGCCCAGGCGTCCGGCGTGAGCGAGATCGAGGAGTTCCTGTTCGACGACCAGGACGAGCATGGCAATACCCGCCAGATCAACGCATACCGAATTCGCTACGCCAGTGGTTTCAAGATCGTGGCCCTGTCGAGCAACCCGGCGAACATCCGGGGTCTGCAGGGCAAGGTCATCATCGACGAAGCCGCATTCCACCGCGACGTGTCCGCCGTCCTGGACGCCGCGACCGCACTGCTGATTTGGGGCGGGCGCATCGTCATCATCAGCACGCACAACGGCAAATCCAACCCGTTCAACCAAATGCTGGTTGATATCCAGGAAGGCCGCTATGGCGCGGACGCGCAGGTCATGATGATCACCTTCGACGATGCCGTGGCGAATGGCTTGTTCGAACGTGTGTGTTTCATGAAGGGCGAAGAGCCGACCCCGGAAGCCAAGGAGGCTTGGTACAAGAAGATCCGCGCCGCCTATGGCCCACGCAAGGCGCAAATGCGCGAGGAACTGGATGCCATCCCCCGCGACGGTACTGGCGTGTGCGTGCCTGGCGTCTGGGTCGAGGAGGCAATGCGGCCAGATCGCGCGGTGCTGCGGCTGACGTTATCCGACGATTTCGTGCTGCAGCCGGTGTACCGGCGCGAGGCGTATGTCGAGGAATGGATCAGGGTCAACCTGGCCCCGGTCGTGGAACGGCTGGATGGCAGCCTGCGCCATTTTCTGGGTATGGACTATGCACGCCACCGCGACTTCTCTGTGATCTGCCCGATGTCGGTGGCGCAGGATCGCAGCCGCGATGTGCCGTTCGGCGTCGAAATGCACAAGGTGCCTGCACGCCAGCAACAGCAGATCCTGTTCTACGTCATTCGGCATTTGCCCCGCTTCGTCGCCGCCGCACTGGATGCATCCGGCAACGGTGAAACGCTGGCCGAGGACACCGCAGATGAATTCGGCCGCAGCCGCATCCACCAGGTCAAGCTGTCGCGTTCCTGGTACGGCGCGTGGATGCCCAAATTCGTCCAGTTGTTCGAGGATTCGATGATCGCAATCCCCCGCGATGACAACTTCCAGCAGGACGTTCGTGCTATCGAGCTGGTGGACGGCATTCCCATGATCGTGAAGGCGCGCAGCCAGGATATGAAAGAGCCGGATCTGTACCGGCACGGTGACTTTGCCGGTGCCGCAGCCCTGGCGAACTACGCAGCCCTGGAGGTGGCCGGTGATACGCCCCGCGCGAAGTCCCGCAACCGCCGTGTGGCCGCGTCCATGATGCGAGGTTATTGATGAAAAAAGGTCTGTGGGTCACCCCCACCCAATTCGTGAGCTTTGGCGAAATCCAGCGCGACCGGCTGGTACAGCAGCATGTGGCTACGCGCAGCCGCGCCATCGGTGGTTTCGGCGGTCTGGGTCTGCCCAACCCAGACCCGATCCTGAAGGCGGCTGGCAAGGACGTGTCCACATACCGCGACCTGTTAAGCCACCCGCGCATCGGCGGCAACGTGCGCCGCCGCAAAGCGGCAGTGCTGGGCCTAGAGCGTGGTCTGAGACGCGAAAATTCCCCGGAGCATGTGTTCACGTTCGTCGATGATTGGCTGTCAGACCTGGACATGGATCAACTGGTGCGCGAATTGCTCAATGCGCCCCTGTTCGGCTATCAGCCGGCCGAACTGATGTGGACGCCAGTCGGGCGTTTCATCGTGCCCGAGAGCGTGCTGGGTAAACCGGCCGAATGGTTCCGTTATGACCGCGACAACGCTCTGCGTTTCATGGCCCAGGATGCCGGCACCGATGGTGAACTGTGTGACCCTGTCCGGTTCGTCGTTGCCCGACAGGACGCGACCTACGCCAACCCCTACGGGTTCCCGGATCTGAGCATGTGTTTCTGGGCTGGAACCTTCCTCAAGGGCGGGCTGAAATTCTGGGTACAGTTCACCGAGAAGTACGGTTCACCCTGGGTCATCGGCAAGCACCCCCGTGGTGCAGATGACCGAGAAACCGACTTGCTGCTCGACAGCCTAGAGGCAATGGTGCAGGACGCTGTAGCGGCGATTCCTGACGATTCCAGCATCGAGATCAAAGAAGCCACGGGCAAGAGCGCCAGTTCGGATGTCTATCGGTCGTTGCTGGAATACTGCCGCAGCGACGTCAACGTTGCGCTGCTGGGTCAAGACCAGACCACGGAAAAAGACAGCAACCGCGCCAGCGCCACAGCCGGGGCCGAAGTCACCGAGGACATCCGCGACGGTGACAAGGGCATCACGCTGGCGGCGCTGAATCGCATCATCCGGCTTGTGGTGGACGTCAATTTCGGTGAATCGGTTGCCGCGCCGGTGTATGCCATGTGGGAACAGGAGGTCATCGACAAGACGCAGGCCGAGCGCGACCAGATCCTGTCCGGGGCTGGCGTTCGCTTCACATCCGCGTACTGGCAACGCACCTACAACCTGGAAGAAGGCGACATCGACACGCGGGTCGTGCCGCCATCGGACAACTCTGGCGATCCGGCTGGGCTGGCTTTTGCCGAGGGGAACCATGGCGAGGGCGACTATGCGGATGTGGCTACATCCGTTCTGGCCAGGCAGGCCCAGCCGCACGTCGAAAGCTGGCTGGGCCGCATCAGCCGTCTGGTCGCAGAAGCGCCCGACCTGGTCACGTTACAGGCCAATCTGCTGGCCGAGTTCTCCGACCTGGACGAATCGGCTCTGGCTGATGTGATGGGTCTGGCGTTCACCGCTGCCGAGCTGGCCGGCCGTGCTGAACTGGCCGACGAGGTAGACCGTGGCCAATAGCATCCAGGCGACGTTTCGCAAACCCTTTGCAGAACAGTCCGAATTTTTCCGGCGCAAGCTGGCGCTGCCGTCCGAGCGGTGGGATGACTTGCAACGGGATCAGCACGATGCCGGCTTTATCGTAGCTGGCGCGATGAAGGCCGACCTGGTCGCAGACCTGAAGGCGTCGATCCAGAAGGTCATCGACGAGGGCAAGAGCATCGAATGGTTCAGGGGCGAGTTCGACCGCATCGCCCAACAACGCGGCTGGACGGGCTGGACAGGTTCGGATACCGCCGATGGCACGGCCTGGCGTACGCGCGTGATCTACAACACCAACCTGCGCACCAGCCATGCAGCCGGTCGGGACGTGCAGATGAACGACCCGGACGTTGCGCGCTACAACCCGTACATGATGTTCCGGCACCGTAGTACCGAGAACCCGCGCCTTGAACACAAGGCGTGGGATGGTCTGGTGCTGCGGCGTGATGACCCGTTCGTAGCGGCGCACAGCACGCCTATGGGGTTTGGCTGCAAATGCCAGTGGGTGCCTGTGAGCGAACGTCGGCTCAGGAAAATGGGTAAGACAGGCCCGGATAGAACGCCGCCGACGGAAACCTACGAGCATGTGAACAGGCGTACGGGCGAGGTGCATGTACTGCCCAAGGGCGTGCAGTACGGATGGGACTACACGCCAGGCAGGCACGCGGCGACCACTCGGGCGCTGGCCAGTCGCATGACCAGGCTTGAAACCCTGGACACCGAAATCGCACGGCTCAATGTGCAAACCTTGGTGGCTGCGGACGTGTTTGCGCGCTTCTTCGTCGGAGACATCCTGGGCGAGTTTCCGGTGGCAGTGCTGCGCAATGCCGACCGCCTGGCCATCGGAGCGGAATCATCGGTGGTGCTGCTGTCGCAGGAAAGCCTGGCTGCGCATGTGGCCCGGCATCCCGAGATACGGATCACAGACTACAGGAAGATCCAGCGGCTGCTCGACGAGGGGCAGGTTTATCGGCTGGGGGATGAGCGCCTGGTCTACCTGACGGTCGATGGTGTCCCGTATCGGGCGGCACTCAAGCGAACCAGGGATGGCAGGAAGAACTACTTCCTGACCCTATTTAGGAACGCCAAGGAAAAACCGCCCGTAGGGGCGGTTCGGATTCGGTGAGGGGGAATGCCCGCGGGCGGGAGGCGCCCGCCCTGGCTCTCATCAACACCCTGGGGTGAAGGAGTCGGCAGCCGGGCCGACGCGGGCATAGGCACAGTATAGGACGGATCATGATCAGAATCGAGTTGGATGACCAGGACGTGAAACGTGCCCTGGCTGGCTTGGAACACGCAGTGGGCGATATCCGGCCTGCGCTGAAGAACATCGGAGAGGCGATGCTGTTCAGCATCGACCAGCGTTTCGCAGACCAGGAAGCGCCGGACGGTACGGCATGGGAGGGAAACGCTCCAGCCACGATAGCCAGAAAGGGCTTTGACGATCCACTTGTGGGTGCAGAGCGCAATCTGACGCTGCGCACGCAGAACATCTACCAGCTGGAGGGCGATGCGCTCCTGGTTGGCAACACGATGGAATACGCGGCCATGCAGCAGTTCGGTGGCGACCAGCAGGATTTCCCGCATTTGTGGGGCGACATCCCTGCACGCGAGTTCATCGGTATCTCCGACGAGGACGAGGAGGAAATCGTCGAAATCATCACCGACCACATCGCAATGGGTGCCGGCACACGATGATTTCCAGAAACGGCCCCACAGCGCGTTTTAAGGCTGGGGGCGGCCGGATGCCCCACCTCGCCATTCGTCCCGCTTTATAAAGCCTGTACGGGCCGCTGGCGGCTATCGCTGCCGGCCGGTTCCGGTGTCTGTTTCACTCCCGCCCCAACTGCAATCTGTAAACGCCGTTAAAAGACTGCGCGCCCCGCTGTCCTCAGACTGCGGCATGTACCTATTTGGGACATGCACAGCAGATGAAGACGATCAATATTTTCCGTGCCGGCTCGCACGTCGCATCAGACGGCCAGGCGGTCACGTTCAGCGAAACCGACCTGGCCGCTACTGTTGCAGCCTACGACCCTGCGCTGCACGAAGCACCCATCGTCATCGGCCATCCGCGCCATGACGCACCAGCCTATGGCTGGGTCAAGTCGTTGCAGGCTGGTAAGGATGGCCTGCAGGCCGAGCCTGGCCAGGTCGATCCCGCGTTTTCCGAGATCGTCGACGCAGGCCGGTTCAAGAAAGTCTCCGCATCGTTCTACCAGCCCGACTCCCCCAGCAACCCCGTGCCTGGCGTGTTCTACCTTCGCCACGTTGGGTTCCTCGGTGCGATGCCTCCTGCCATCAAGGGGTTGAAGCCTGTCGAGTTCGCTGCCAGCGAAGAAGGCGTGATCGAGTTCGCTGATTACGGACATGAGATCGGTGCCGGCCTGTGGCGTCGCATGCGCGAATGGTTGATCTCTCAGTTCGGCAAGGACACTGCCGACCAGGTCGTGCCTGGCTGGGAAGTTGACAGCCTGAACGAAGTGTCCCGCGCCAAACCCACCAACGATTCCATTCCCGCTGACCCGTCCCCGACCGGGGTCGCTTTCAGCGATCCCGCAACCACTGAAACACAGGAGTCATCCGTGACCGACAAGGAAAAGGCCGCGCTGGAGGCCGAGAACCAGCGCCTGCGCGCACAAATCGCCCAGGATCAGCAGAACAAGCGTAAGGCGGCGCGTGACACCGCGCATGCGCGCAACGTGGAGTTTGCCGAGGGGCTGGTAAGCAAGGGGCTGCGCCCGGCGCACGTCCCCGCCATCGTTGCCGCGCTGGACTTCTCCGAGGCCGAACCCGACGCCCCGCTGGAGTTTGGCGAGGGCGATGCCAAGAAGCCGCTGGCCGACGGGCTGCGCGAAGTGTTCACCGCACTGGCCGGCGGCATCAACTTCTCGGAACAGGCCACGCAATCGCGTGCCGGCCGCGCCGAGACCGTCAACCCGCTGCTGGCTGATGCCGAAGCGCGCAGCAAGTCGTAAGGAGGCGTCATGGCAACCACCTATACCCCGAAAAAAAAGCTGGGCGACCTGCTGCTCGTCGAAGTCCAGCCTGGCTGGACGAAAGGCGCTGGCACCTTGCTGGCTGGCACCGCTTACAAGTTGGGCACCGTACTGGCGCTCGTCAGCGGCAAATACCAGGTGATCGACCCCGCTGGCACTGGCGCAGCGAAAAAGGCAGTCGCAGTGCTGGGCGAGGACGTCGATGCCAGCGCCGCCGACGCCGAATCGCGCGTGCTCATCAAGCGCGGCGCGGTCGTCAATCTGGATGAGTTGGTGTGGCCCGATGCGGCGACCGACGCGCAAAAAGCCACGGCGGTCGCTGAACTGGATGCCCTGGGCATCGTGGCCAGCGCGCCCATCTGATGTTCAACAAGAGGAATCTGCAACCATGAATCTGGACGATCTGTTCACAGTGACTAGCCTGACGGCAGCGGTCAACAAGCTGCCCGCCGTGCCGGGCAAAGTGGCCGCTCTGGGGCTGTTCGAAGAAAAGGGCGTGACGACCACGTCCGTGGTCATCGACGAGTACCAGGGCCGGCTGATCCTGGTGCCGAACACGTCGCGCGATGCCGATCCGGCCCCGAGCAAATCCGGCAAGCGCGGCCGTCGTGTGTTCGAAACGTTGCACCTGCCATTGTCGCGGCCGCTGCTGCCCGGACAGTTGCAGAACGTGGCGGCGTTCGGTGACGAGAAGCCCATCTCGCAGCAGGCCAAAATCATCAACGACCACCTGGGCGAGATGAAAAACAGCGTGGAAGCCACGCGGGAGCATCTGCGCATCGGCGCGCTGCGCGGCCGGCTGCTGGATGCCGACGGCAAGGTGATCGAGGATCTCTATGACGCGTTCGGCGTCACGCAGAAAAAGATCACGGTGCCCCTGGGGACGGCCACAACGGATGTGCGTGCGGAATGCCTGAAGGCCAAGCGCTACTCCGAAAGCAAGCTGGGCGGCGTAGCCGTTCGCGGGTTCAAGGCGTTCTGCGGCCCGGACTGGTTCGACGCCTTCACTGGTCACGAGAAGGTGCAGAAGGCGTTCGCCAACTACCAGGAAGCCCAGGATCGGTTGGGTGGCGACACTCGCAGCGGCTTCACGTTCGGTGGCATCACCTACATCGAGTACGACGTCACGATCAGCGGCCAGCGTTTCATCCCCGCCGACGTCGCCCAGGTGTTCCCGGATGCCCCCAGCGTCTACCGCATGTTCAACGCCCCGGCGAACTACAACGACACCGTGAACACCCTGGGTCTGCCGTACTACTCGAAGTCCGAGGCGCGCAAGATGGGCAAGGGCTGGGATGTGGAAGTGCAGGCCAACCCGCTGGCGCTGTGCATGTTCCCCGAGGCGCTGGTCGAGTTGAAGGCAGGCTGACATGCGCTACGTCACTCGGGACGCCATTGGCGCGTTCATTCCCCAGGTCACGCTGCTGCAACTGTCGAACGACGATCCGGCCGCAGATGCCCCGGACGAGGCAGTCATCACATCTGTCGTGACCGAAGTGGAGGATCTGGTAGACGGGTATATGCGAGGCCGCTACACGCTGCCATTCGACCCCGTGCCGACGGTGCTGCGCGGCGCAGCCCTGAGCCTGATCCGTTATGAACTGTACGCCCGGCGTCCCGAGGGCGCTATTCCTGACGCGGTAACGGACGCCCGCAAGCACGCTATCAAGCTACTGGAGACCATCCGCGACGGCCTGATCACCCTGGGCATTGCGGATGGCCAATCTGCCCCGGAACCGGGCGAGATTCGGGTGCGTGCCCGCCGCCAGCGGTTCGGTGACAAGGCGTGGAGGCACTACTGATGAGCCAGACGCCTGAAATCCTGGATGCGGTTGTCGACCGGCTGAAGGAGCGGTTCGGCAAGGGGCTGGCCGTTGAGTTGTTCCCGGAAAACCCCAAGGGCTATCGGATGAATCATCCGGTGGGGGCAATCCTGGTCGCGTTCAGCGGTTCCCGGTTCGCCCGCAGCGATGCTCTGGACGCGGTATTTCAGGAACGCGACATGACCATCCCACTGACGCTGGTCTTCAGGCAACTGAACGGCCCGCAAGGGGTAGTCGGCTATCTCGATCAGATCCGGGAGGCGCTGACCGGGTTCACGCCGCCGCATTGCTGCATCGCCCTGGCACCCACCGATGAATCGTTCATTGGCCAGGTTACGGGGCTGTGGCAGTACGCACAGAAGTACCAGACACGCACTACTCAGGCCCAGGTTCAGGGGCCGGAGTCCGGCCCGTCTTTCAAGCCCTTTTTTGAGGATCTTTCATGAAACTGAGCAAATACGTTTACAGCGGCCCGCGCTCGGCGGCATCGCTGCGCGTGGATGGTGAGGTGCTGGATGTAGCGCTGGTGCCTGGCGGCACGGTGGAGCTTCCTCCCGACCACGAATACACGCAAACCCTGCTGGTGCTGAAGCACATCAGCCTGGCCCCGGCGACGAAGTCGGCCAAGGCTACGGAAGGAGGCGTCTGATGGCTGCGAACTATCTCCACGGTATCGAAACCACCGAAGTCGAGCGCGGCCCGCGCGCCATCAAGGTCGTCAAGAGCGCGGTGATCGCCGTGGTCGGCTCGGCTCCGACCGGGCCGGTCAATACGCTGACGCTATCGCAGACCGAGGTCGACGATGCGCAATTCGGCCCCGATCTGCCCGGCTTCGGCATTCCCGAGGCGCTGGCGGGCATCCATGCGTTCGGTGCCGGCACCGTCCTGGTCGTCAACGTCCTCGATCCCGCCGTGCATAAGAGCGCGGTGACCGCACAAGAACGCACGTTCGGCTTGAACGACCTGGTGCAACTCGGGCATGGCGCACTCCAGACGCTGACGCTGAAGTCTGCCGACGGCAGCAAGACCTATGCGGCCGGCACTGACTACGAGGCCACGCTGCTGACCGGCAAGGTCAAGCGCCTGGCTGGCGGGCAGATTCCTGCCCAGTCCGTCGTGAAGGCGGACTACACCTATGCTGATCCGTCCAAGATCACGGCCGCCGAGATCATCGGCAGTGTGAACATCGCTGGCCAGCGTTCCGGCATGAAGCTGTTTGCCGACAGCTACAACCTGTTCGGGTTCTTCCCGAAAATCCTGCTGGCTCCCGGCTTTTCGACGCTGAATTCCGTGAGCACGGAACTGGCTGCCTTGGCCGATGTGCTGGGAGCCATCGCCTATACCGACGCCCCGATTGGTGTCTCGCCGTCCCAGGCGATCTCCGGCCGAGGCCCGCTGGGCACCATCAACTTCAACACGTCGAGTGAACGTGTGCGGCTGCACTACCCGCACGTCAAGATCTACGACAGCCTGACGGATGGTGAAAGGCTACAACCGTTGTCCATCCGTTCGGCCGGACTGCGGGCCAAGGTGGATAACGACGAGGGATATTGGGCATCGCACTCGAACCATGAACTGGTGGGGGTGATCGGCCTGGAGCGTTCGCTGACCGCGCGTGTGGATGACCCCAACAGCGAGGTCAATCTCCTGAATGAGAACGGCATCACCACGGTGTTCAACTCGTTCGGTACCGGCTTGCGGCTGTGGGGCAACCGCACTGCCGCTTGGCCCACGGTCACGCACATGAAGAACTTCGAGAACGTGCGCCGCACCAAGGACGTCGTCGACGAGTCGATCCGCTACAGCATGCTCCAGTTCGTCGACAAGAACGTGACCAATGCACTGATCGAGAGCGTTGTCGAAAGCGTGAACCAGTTCATCCGCAAGTTGTTTGGCGATGGTGCCTTGCTCGGCGGCGAGTGCTGGTACGACCCGGCCCGAAACCCGCAAACGCAGCTGGAACAAGGGCATGTGCTGTTCAGCTACAAGCTGACTGTGCCGCCGCCGTTCGAGCGCGGCACATTCGAAACTGAAATCACGGGCGAATACCTGGCGACTCTGGGAGGGACTCAATAATGGCCGGATTTAGCGCACATCGGATCACCAACGCGGCGGTCTACCTGGACGGAAACTCGTTCTTCGGACGGGCGTCCGAAATCGACCTGGGCGCAGTGAAGGCCGTGACGAGCGACTTCCAGGGCTTGGGCCTGGTCGGCCTGATCGAATTGCCGGACGGCATCGACAAGCTGGAAGGCAAGATTGTCTGGAACAGCAAGTACATCGACGCGGCGAAGCGGATCGCCACCCCGTTCAAGACCGTGCAATTGCAGTGCCGCAGCAGCATCGAGGTCTACAACTCGCAGGGGAAAACCGACGAAATCCCGCTGGTGACCCTGATGACCGTGATGTTCAAAGAGTACCAGTTGGGCAACTTCAAGCCGCGCGAGAACACGGCGTTCGAGACCCCGTTCTCCTCGACGTATGTGCAGCAGAAGGTCAATGGCGAAGAAGTGCTGCTGCTCGACTACCTGGCCAATATCTACAGGGTGGCCGGCCAGGATCAGCTATCGAAGTATCGGCAGAACCTTGGCCTGTCGTGATGACGGGCCAAGACTAGGAAAAGGGGCGCTGCGTGCGCCCCTTTCTGCATCTGTAAACGCCGTTAAAAGACGGGCGGCGGCTGGCGGTTGATGATGACGACTCTAGATATTTCGTTCATCAACCACCTCGGAGCCTGCCATGTCGCAAGAAGCCAAAGCCACGAACACCGCCGCCAGCGCCCACAGCCTGCCGTTGCTGTTTCCCACCCCGCTGCCCACCGGCGAAACCCTCAAGAGCGTGCCCATCCACATCATCCGCCGCAAGGATATCGCGGCCGCGCAAAAGCATTCCCGCGACGAGGCGGTCATCGAAGATCTTCTCCTGGCCAAAATGACGGGCCTGACCGTCGAGGATCTGGGTGAACTGCACATTGCCGACTCGCGGCGGGTGACCGAGACGTTTCAAGAAATGGTACGGGGCGGCGACATTGCTGCATTCCTGGGACGAATTGCTGCTCCTGGTGCTGCGGATGCAGCCAAGCGAGATTGACCAGCTGGAGATGGACGACTACTGGCGCTGGTGCGGCGTATGTGAGCAGGAAATCGACCGCCGCCTGGCTGCTGTAAAGGGCAATCGCTGAGGTAGGCATGGCATCGCGGGAAATCCAGGTAGGTCTGCGCATAGGGGCGGTGGTTGGCGGTTCGCTGCGGGCTGCCTTTGGTTCCGTGCGTGGCACGGTAACGCAACTTGGCCGCGCTACCGACGGGCTGACAGCCAAGCAGCGACAGATCGGCACCACGTTGTCGGCAGCAGTGGCTGCG
The DNA here is from genome assembly GCF_001320965.1 of Pseudomonas sp. NBRC 111143. Taxonomy (NCBI): domain Bacteria; kingdom Pseudomonadati; phylum Pseudomonadota; class Gammaproteobacteria; order Pseudomonadales; family Pseudomonadaceae; genus Pseudomonas; species Pseudomonas sp. NBRC 111143. The sequence goes on from NZ_BCBT01000059.1 coordinate 24,948, forward strand.
GGCGGCAGCGGCCTGGCCCGGTTGCGCGCCCAGTACGACCGCGTAGGCCGCACCATCGACCAGTTGAAGGTCAAGCAAGACCGACTGAACGCCAGTATTGCCAGGGGCGAAACGCTGGCCAGTCGGCGGCAAGAATTGCGTGGCCAGGCTCTGGAAACTATCGGAACGGCGGCAGTCCTCGGCGCGCCGGTGTTCAAGTCGATGGCGGTCTCGGCAGCGTTCCAGGATCAGACGAACGATATCGCCATTACCGGCGGATTCGACCAGGCGGAAGAAAAGCGCCTGGGCGACGTGCTGCGCGGCGCAGCCATCCGCTGGAACCAATTTCAAAGTGATGTGGCTGCTGGCGCGCAGGTACTGATTGCGGGTGGTATCGAAAACGTCGACCAGTTGTCGGCCTATGCACCCATCATGGCGAAAACCGCCACGGCCACCCGCGCCAGCATGGATGACCTGGGTTCAGTGGCCATCGCCCTGAACGACAACCTGGGGATCGGTGCGCAGGGCTACGAACGCGCCTTGAACATGCTGGCGTTCGCCGGGAAGAAGGGCCAGTTCGAACTGGCTGACATGGCAAAGTGGTTGCCGCAGTTGACGCCGCAGATGGCTGCGCTGGGCATCACTGGCGAACGCGCCGTGGCCGAGATCGGTGCGTCCTTGCAGATTGCGCGACGTGGCGCTGGAACCAATGACGAAGCCGCCAACAACTTCAAGAACTTCCTGTCGAAGATCACAGCACCGGATACCTTGAAGTCGTTCGAGGATGCCGGCATCAATTTGCAGGCATCCATGCGCAACCTGGTCGAAGGCGGATTGACGCCAGTCCAGGCCATGCTGGAGATCATCACCAACTACGTCGGGAGCAAGGGGCCGGAGGCTGCAAAGGAATTTGAAGCCGCCATGCAGATCAAGGACGAGGCGGAGCGCCAGTCTGCCCTGGATAGGCTCAACGAGGCGTACAAGCTGGGGGAACTGTTCCGGGATATGCAGGTGCTGTCCTTTGTCCGGCCGGCGCTGGCGAACCGGAGTGACCTAGCCGAGATCCAGGCGGGCAGCGTGGCAGCGGCCGACCAGGGCGTGCTGGATGCCGACCTGGCGCGGCGCATGGAAAGCCCGCGGGAGCAGATGAAGGCGCTGATGGTCAACTTGTCCGAGATTGGGCTTGTCATTGGCCAGGTTCTGATTCCACCCTTGGTCGAGATCAGCAAGGCAGTGCTGCCCATCGTGCGCGGCTTCGGTGAGTGGGCTGCCGAGAATCCGGCACTGATCAAGGGGGTCGTCGGCCTGGTGGGTGGTTTGCTGGCAGCCAAGTTGGCATTTATCGGTGTCCAGTACGGAATGCTCCTGGTGCTGAGTCCGATCAATGCGGTACGCACAGGCGTGTTGACGTTGTCGGCCAAGTGGACGTTGCTCAAGGCGCTGTTCCAACTGGGCAACTTTGCCCCAGCCGTTCGCGGGCTGAGGGCCATCGGTGCAGGCTTCTCGGCCACGATGCGGTTTCTGGTGCCATTCAGCAAGGGGCTGGCCATGACCTTTGGCGGGCCGCTGATGCTGCTGGCCAAGGGTGGGCTGCTGCTGGGCCGGGTAATGGGTGGCGCATTGGTGTCGGGCCTGAAACTGGCTGGCCAGGCGGTGCTCTGGCTAGGCCGGGCGCTGCTGCTCAATCCGATTGGGCTGGCGGTGACTGCCATCGGGATCGCGGCATACACGATCTACAAGTATTGGGAGCCGATCAGCGAGTTTTTCAGCGGGCTGTGGTCGGGGGTGAAAGGCGTCTTCACGTCGGCCTGGTCGGGCATCACGGCAGGGCTGTCCCGAGCCTGGGGCGGCGTCCAGGACATGGCGGCAACCGCCTGGGGCGGCCTGACGGGCTTCTTCAGCGGGCTATGGTCGGACGTGGCCAGCGTCACGCGCAGCGCGTGGGACGGCATTGGCGCGGGCCTTTCGTCGGCCTGGGGCAGCATTCGAGGTGCGGCTGCCAGCGCCTGGGGTGGAGTGTCAAGCTTCATCGGAGGCGTATGGGGCGACGTCCAAACCGCCGTGGACGGCGGTGTTTCAGGTGTGACCCAGCAGTTGCTCAACTGGTCGCCTGTCGGTCTGCTGTACCAAGCTATTTCGGGCGGGCTGTCGCAACTCGGGATTGAGCTGCCTGGCAAGTTCAGCGAGTTCGGTGCCAACCTGATGGATGGCCTGATCGGCGGCATCCGCAGCATGGGGACGGCGGTGCGCGACAGCGTGGTCGGCATGGGCGAAAGCGTGGTTGGCTGGTTCCGTGAGAAATTGGGCATCAACTCGCCCAGCCGGGTTTTCATGGGGTTTGGTGCCAATGTCTCCGAGGGCGCGGCCCTGGGCATCCGCAATCAGATGCCACTGGCTGGACAGGCTGCGCGGGCGTTGGCCGGCGTAGTTGCCGCAGGCGGTGCGCTGGCCCCGCTGGGCGTATCTGCTGCGCTGCCGGCCGTGGAGCCGCTGACGGCTCAGGTGCAATTGCTGCCACGCCTGGCTGGCCTGCAGGATGCGCCTGTGGCATTGCCTACAGGCGCACCGCCAGCCGGACGCCTGCCGCCGCAGTATCCCGACCAGGTCTGGAACCAGATCATTCAACCTGCACCGACGGCTGCCTCGGCACCGATCACATTCGCGCCGGTCATCCATGTCGATGCGGCAGCTGGCCCGGTACGCGACCAGGTCGAGAACGCGATGCGGATGTCCTTCGACGAATTTTCACGGCTGATGGAGCAATACCAGCACCAGAACCGCCGTCGATCCTATGGGGGTGAGTGATGTTGGCAGTACTGGGAGAAATCGAGTTCGAGGTCACCAGCGGCCTGTCCGGTATGGAACTGTCCGCGTCCACGGATTGGGCCGAACATCCGCTGATCAAGGGCAAACCGTTGCTCGAGTGGGTGGGTGACGGACTGGATGAGTACACGCTGACCATTGAACTGCACCCGATGCTGGGCGATCCGTCGGCTCGACAGCGGCAGTTGCGTGACGCACAGGCTGCACACCAACCACTGGCCCTGGTGTTGGGCAGCGGGGATTACCTCGGAGCGTTTGTCATCACGGCCCTGGGCAATGTGCCCCGGCGCACATGGGCAAACGGCCAGAACAGCATCTCTACGCTGACGATCACCCTGCGGGAATACACCGGCCCGGTCGAGCAGCCCAAGACGCTGTTGGGGCTGATTGATCCATCACTGACTGCCGACACTGCTCGCCCCGAGCTGCTGTCGCGCTTCGATTCGATCAAGAGCACCGCCGAGGTGGCGCTGGGACACGCCCGCAAGGCGGCGGCAGTGATCCAGTCCGGCAAGCAGCTGTACGACGTTGTGCGGCGTGGCGATGTGGCCGATATGCTGACCCAGGCGCCGCGTTTGCTTGGGGTTGCAGGCAAGGCCATCGCACCGCTGGAAGGTTTCTCGGATGCGGCTGCGCTGCTGCAGGACGCCGGCGACCTGGCGGCACTCGGCAGCGATGTCCTGAGCGATGTGCGCGGCATCCAGACCAGCCTGGATCTTGACAGCCTGGATCTGGAGAACGTCGTCGACCGTATCGGGTCAGCAGGCAGCGCCCTGGAGCGTTCGATTTCTCTGTTCGATGATGCCGGGCCAAAGCTGGCCAGCCTGGCGGCGAAGGTGGCGACCAGGAGGGCATGATGTTCTTGACCCATATCACGACCGAGGGCGAACGCTGGGATCAACTTGCGGCGCGCTATTACGGTGATTCGCGCCGCTATAAGCCGATCATCGACGCGAATCCGCATGTGCCCATCACGCCGTCGTTGGCATCGGGGCTGAAGCTGGCCATTCCGCTGCTCGAGCGCGAGGCAGCAACGGAGGATCTGCCGCCGTGGATGCGATAAACCTGACCGACTTCCTGACGCCCAAGTTGGTGCCGGATGCACGATTCGTCGTCATGTACGAGTCGCGCAACATCACCCGCGATATCAGTGCATCGCTGCTGTCGCTGCGCTACACGGATTACCTGAGTGGCCAGAGTGATGACCTGGACATCCAGTTGGTGGACGCCCAAGGCCGGTGGCGTGGTGACTGGTATCCCGGTCACGGCGACACGCTGACGCTGTCGATGGGCTGGCATGGCACGCCGCTGCGGGCTGTGGGCAGCTTCGAGATCGACGAGGTCGAACTGCAGTACCCGCCGTCCGTGGTGAACATACGGGCGCTGGCCACAGGCATTCGGGCCGGGCTGCGCACGGTCGAGAACCGGGCCTATGAGGGCATGACGCTCGAGGGTGTAGCCAAGCAGATAGCCCAGCGCCAAGGTCTCGAACTGGTGGGCCGGATCGAGTCGATCAAGTTGGATAGGCTGACGCAGCGCGAATCCGACCTGGTGTTCCTGCGGGAACTGGCGGACACCTATGACTATGCGTTCAAAGTGGTCGGTTCCAAGCTGGTTTTCCACTCGATCTCTGAACTGGCCCAGGGCAAGCCCATCGGGAGTCTTGCGCTCACACAGCTGACAAACGTGCGTATCCGCGACCAATTGCGCGAAGTTCCTCGGGCCGTCGAGGTCAAGCATCAAGAGCCGGCGAAGAAGCAATTGGTCGAGTACCGCATCGAAAACGGAAAAACCGTTGCAGTTCCGAGTAGCGCCAGCAAGACCACCAGCAGCGGGGATACGCGCAAGAGCCGCAAGCGTGCCGCATCTGCGGAAGAAGCCACTGCCCAGGCCAAGGCCGACCTGGCCAAGTCGAACCGGGAGCGTGCCACGGGTGGCTGGTCGTGCGTAGGCAGGCCGAGCATGGTTAGCGGGAACGTGCTGGCGCTGATCGGTGAGGATGCCGGCAAGTTCGCAGGGAACTACCTGATCACGCGCTCGACGCACACCGTGGATCGAAATGGCGGCTATGTGACCGACGTGGATGCCTGCCGCGTCTCGACAGATGCCCAGACGGCGGATGATGCCCGCCTGGGCATCCAGTCCGTGGCGCACGGGAAGGTTTGATGATGGGGCTGGATCTGGACTATGGCATCGTCACTGCCCTGGACTACCGGGCGTGCCGGGTGCGGGTGCGCCTGGATGACCGTGACGGCCTGGAAACCTACTGGCTCGATGTCCCGCAACGAAACAGCCAGGGAACAAAACGCCGCCCGGTGCTCTATGAGATCGGGGAGCAGGTCGCCGTCCTGCTGCGGGAAGATGGCGTTGGCGGCGTCGTGTTGGGCGGGGTCTACTCGACGGTTGAGCCGCCGCCTGTGGTTGACCAGGATACCGACTACGTCCGGTTCCGGGACGGCACGACAATCACATACAACCAGGGCGCGCACCTGTTGCGCGTGGAGTGCGTGGGTGATGTCCAGCTGCAGGCCAAGAACGTGCGGGCAACGGCCGAAACGGTAAATGTCCAAGCCGACCAGGTAGAAGTCAAAGCCAGCCAGGTCACAGTCAAAGCCGACAGCGCAGCGATCAGCGCCACGCAATCCACCATCGAAGGCGGTGTGGGCGTTACCGGCCAGGTGAAGATCAAGGGCAACCTGGACGTCGATGGCAGTATCCACGCCAGCGGCACCATCATCGACGAACAGGGCAATACCAATCACCACCGGCATTGACCTGGTGCCGCCCGCAGCATTCTCTAAACGCCGTTAAAAGACGGCTCCAGCGCGTATTCCTACCATGCTCGCATGACTCAGGAATACACGAACATCACCGCAGCCCACTGGCAACCCGCGCTCAAGCGGGACGGTGAAATCGTGTCCGGCATTGGGGACATCGACCAGGCCATCCGCATCATCCTGTCCACGCCCAAGGGTAGCGATCCGCACCGGCCTGACTTCGGGAGCCGAATCCCTGATTGGCTGGACAGGCCGGTAGACCGTGTGCGGCCGCACCTGGTGCGCGAGGCCGTGGACGCCCTGCGCGTGTGGGAGCCGCGCATCGTTGTCGAGTCTGTGCGGATTGATGTCGATGCCGAGTGCATAAAAACCCGCGTGCTGTGGCGTGCGGCTGATGGTGTGACGCGACTGACGGAGGTGCAGCATGACAGACCGGCAACCGCCTGAGTTCGTCAAGGTTGACCCGGCAGCCGTCGAGGCCGATCTGGTGGCACGCTACGAGGCGGCTACCGGCAAAACGCTGTACCCGGCCCAGGTTGAGCGGTTGTTCATCAACCAGATCGCCTATGCGCACGGCCTGGCTCAAACCAACATCCAAAGCACTGGCGAAAAGGTGCTGGTGCGATTTTCCAGCGGGATCATCCTGGATTACCTGGGCGACCTCGTGGGCACGCCTCGGCTGCTGGCCAAGGCCGCTCAGTGCAAGATTCGCTTCTCAAAGAAAGAAGAGGCTGGGGCTGACTTCATCGTGCCCGCAGGCACACGCGTGGCTACGGTTGACGGCCGCACGGTATTCGAGATTGAGGGCGAAGCGCGTGTGACCTCGATGTCTGCCATCGTTGATGCGTTTTGCACGGTCGAGGGCGTCTCGGGCAACGGGTGGATGCCCGGTCAAGTGTCCGTTCTCCAGGGCGATTTGCCTGTGGTGGCCGTGAACGTCACGGAATCTACAGGTGGTGCTGGTGACGAAGCCGATGATCGCTACAAGGAGCGCATCATCGCCGCGCCCGAGGCGTACACGAATGCGGGCAGCTATGGCGCGTATCGGCATCACGCCATGTCATCGCACCAATCCATCGTCGACGTCGTCGTACACGGCCCGAATGAGGGCGAGGAACCCGGACACGTCGCCATCTATCCTCTGGTCGAGACGGGGCTGCCATCCGAATACCTGCAGGCCGTTGTCCTGGCTGCACTATCGAGCGAACGCGTGCGGCCGCTGTGCGACACCGTACTGGTGCGCCAGCCGGAGATCGTGAACTACGAGATCCGCGCGCGGCTGACGTTCTATGAAACTGCCGACAGGACGGAAACCGCGACACGCGCGCGGGAGGCGCTCGACGCCTACATCGCTGCGCGTCAGCGTGAACTGGGTGCCGACCTGGTGCCGGAACAGATCGCGGCGGTATTGCAGGTCTCTGGCGTTTATCGCGTGCAGATGCTGGCCCCTGCATTGCGGGTACTGGCATCGCACCAGTGGGGCTATTGCTCTGCAATCACGCTGATTGACGGGGGGACGGCGCATGGATAACCGCATGCCTGCGTTGCCGCCCGCACTGGCGGGGGACGAGCGTTTCGCGCTGCTGTGCAAGCTGCTGTGGGAGCAATACGGCAGCCTGGATATCGAGAAGATCCTGGTTTGTCTGGTGGACATTGTCCCAGAGGCGATGTTGCCGCACCTGGGCGATCAGTTCCACATCATGGGCAATGAGGGCTGGAACCTGACGTCTACGGTGGCACAGCGCCGGGCGCTGATTAAACGTTCCATCGAACTGCACCGCACGAAGGGTACGCCCTGGGCGATCAAGGAAGCGCTGCGCGCACTCGGATTCACCGACCTGCAGATCGTTGAGCACCTGCCCGAGAACGACTACGACGGCAGCCTGGCGTATGACGGCGGCAATACCTATGGGGACTTCCACTGGGCGCAGTTCCGTGTGGATCTCAATGCGGACGATATGCGCGCCCTGACCGCCGATGACATTGCACGCATCGTCGGGGCCATCACTGAATGGAAGCCAGCCAGGTCGCACCTGGTCGATGTGCGCTATCGCGGCAACGATGTCGAGGATGCCGTCACATACCGGGAAGAGGATGCGCTCAACATCGAGATCGACCAGGCCGATGTCCATACCTGGGGCCGTCCGCTGTACGACGGCAGCCTGGCGCATGACCAGGGGCAGCCGATCACCTATGGGGGCAAATTCGACTACTCCGGCGCGCAGGCGCATTCCGGTCTGACCAATGAGGGTGAGGTCTACGGCGAAGCGTGCGAGGAACTGGAAATGTCCGGTGTCCTCGAGGCCGAGGATCGGCAGCAGGTTTTCCCCTTGCACGGTGGAGAGGTCGATTACAGCGGCATCGTGACCTATGGCTCTGAAGGGGTAGTGGCACTGGATCTGCCGATGCCCATCATCGTGACGCGCCACCGCGCATACGACGGCACCCTGTCCTACTCGGGCGATGAGGAGGACTACCCATACGACGGCACCTACCAGCACGACGGGCAGATCTTCTATCCCGGCGGCATTACCTACTCGGGTGACGTCATCACCATGTTGGAGGCGTGATGGAAATTCGTGACAGGGTCGGAACACCGACCGGCATTTTCGAGATGGAAGTTCGCCGCGAGGGCGAACTGATCCAGGTGATCCAGGAAAAGAATCTGATCGTGGCAGGTGCCGCTAACCAGCTTTCTCGTTTCCTGGGTGGCGATGGTGCAAACCGGCATGTAAGCCGCATTGGCTTCGGCGTCGGTACTACTGCCGCTGCACCTGGAGACACGGCGCTCACGTCGCCGGTCATTCTCCCCATCGGCAGCATTACTTACCCACAAGCGGGCCGTGTGCGCTTCAGCTGGTCGCTGCCGAAGTCCGAGGGGAACGACCTGGAGATCACCGAATTCGGCCTGCTGTGCGCCGACAGCACGCTGTTTGCGCGAAAAGTGCGTGAGGCGATTCACAAGAAACCAGACCTGAGCCTGACCGGGGCTTGGACAATCATTTTCTAGGAGCCAACATGGCAAACGTTAGCGAAACCCCGGTATGGGAATCGGGTATCTACCAGATCGAAACCACGGACAAGGTTCGGGGTGGCGAAGACGGTATTTCCAACGTACAAGGCAAACAACTTGCCAATCGCACGGCCTACCTGAAGATGCGTGCTGACCAGGTTGACGAGGCCAAGGGCACTCACGCAAACCTGCCGGAGCGCCTGAATCACATCGAGGGCGAATTCGAGGCAGTAGGCCCGGATAAGCAGAACGCAGGCGATTCCGCGCTGATGTTCGCGCTGGAGCAGGCGGGTATTGCCAACCGCGAAGTCGAGCGTCTGCGCGCTGGTGAGTCGAAAACATCGGCCCTGCCAGCGCTGGCGGCGTGGAACTTCGAGCAGCAGGCCGAGGTGCTGCGTGGCCAAGGCCAGAGTGGGTTGTTCCTGACCCGGCAGTACAACCGGGGCGGGGACGATGCCTATGACCGTGGCTGGGCCGAGAACTACAACCCTGCCTCCATCCACAACCATCCGAACTATCGCGGCATGCCGGGAATGGGCGAGTTTTCGGCCATCATCAACGGTTACTACCTACGCACGCGCCACAACGATTACCGTCTGCGCGGGCCGGCCCCGGAGGGGACGGCATTCCTGGCCACCGAGGAAGTCGAAGCCCCACCCGTGCCCGCGCTGGTCACGGGTGCCGGCAGCGTGGCCAACCAGATCACCGCCATGCGCGACCTGTTCCGCCGCTACGCTGCGGGCGAATGGCCCCAAGGATTCGGCTGGACGCTGTCCTATGTCGAGTGCTGGTTTGAAGTGCTGACCGGCACGGTCACGGACACGTATTCGTCGTTCCGGCACCAGCAGTATGTGACGACGGTCGACGCGGCGCTGCGCGAGGTGCTGAAGTTCAATGCGGGCGGGTACAAGAACCCGAGCGAGAACGTTTCGTTCGAGCCGCCTGTCGTCCGATTTATCGACGCCAGCGGCAACCCGGTACTGGCCCGCCTGCGATATCGCCTGGCGGCGGTCGATGTATCGAGCCTGGGCGACCTGCGGCCCCATATTCAGATCGTTGATGATTGGGCGCAAGCGGCATATGCGGCCCGCCAGTCCGGCCGATATCGCGTACCTGACGACGCCAGTAAGCCCGGCATGCTCGATTCGATCATGGGCCTGGTGCCGGGTCTGAACGGCGCTGGCGCAGTGCTGGAGGAGAAGTACGGAACGGTGGTGATCGGCAAGTTCGGTGACCAGGTTCCGTTGAACGCGGCGTACTACAACCGATTCAGCGCCGGGCAGACCGATGCGTCGAACCGTTCCAACTTCCGTCGTGGATTCAACGACCCGACATTGTTCGTGGCCAAGAACACACGCGCGGAAGTAGCCCCGATGACCATTGGCAGCGAAACCTATCGCTTCTCGTATGCCATTCCGCTGGAACTGATCCTGCGCACGCCGCTGGAAAACTGGAACCCCTACAACGTGCCGGAGGCAGAAAAACGCACGGACGTGACCGGCAACGGGCTGCAGGCCACGCCGTACAGCGCCTGGCACCCGGATGCCCGCAATTTCCGCACGCCGTCGGCGTTCTACGGCAGCACGTTGAGCCTGACCCTGACTGACCAGGCCGACACTGGCTCGGGCGGCGCGTATGTTCAGACGCCATCCGGTGGCGTGCAGCAAATGCGGGGCAGCGGGATCTATCTGGCGCTGCCGGCGATTCCTGGTGTTGCGGCGACGATTCGCCTGCGACATCCGGTGTTCCCGGTTTATCACGAAGGGTCACATGCCCAATCGCAGTTCGAAGCCCTGCGTGGCGAGGTGGAAGTCGTGCGCGGCCTGGCATCCCTGGCCGTCGATCAGGCTGGCCAGGCGCATCATGGTCTGCGCCTGCTGCGTGAGCATGCACAGCAGGAAGGGGAGCTGACGATCACCAACCGTGGCGTGGTTAGCGGATGCACGGTGACCCGTTCCGAGGGCGCTGCACGCAACCTGAACCTGGCGGGTGGACTTTGTTTTGCGAACGGCCGCACTTATCGCGTGGCCACGGCCGGGAACGCTGCCTCGGTGCCGAGCAACATCGGCACTGGGTCTGTGACGCTCTACGCCTACCTGTTCATGGCTACGGGCGGCAATTGGCGCTTGGCTGTGACGCCCATCGGCACATCGGTACCCAGCGGTGCGATCCCTGTTTACAGCCTGACCCTGCCCGCGAACTCGACAGATGAAACTGATCCAGGGCTGACGAAGGTCACCATCACGGACATTCGCCGCCTCGAGCCTGGTTTCCCGAACGTGCTGGACAGCCCGGCATCGGCATCTGCCGTCCTGAACCGCCTGAACGCCAACGACTACCGGCTCATGTTCGACGTGGTCTCTGCCGACGGTGCGCCGTGCGACGTACAGGATATCAGCGTGACCAGCCGGGCAACGAACGGTTTCACGATGCTGCTGGGCAGTGCGGCCGACAACGTCGTCATTCGCTGGAAGGCCAGCAAACTCAACCAATGATCAGGAGTTCATAACCATGAAGATCAATCTGAAACAGGCCGGGCAGCCGGTGGCCGATTTCGCCGTGAGCGGCGCGCTGGTGACCGTTGCCGGCGTGGTCGTGGATACGGCCGCGCGCGAGGACGACGTGGCGGTCATCGTCGAAATCCGTGAGAACAGCGATGGCCCCGGCGAAGGGGGCGATGGTGCCTATTTGGCGCAGATCGAGATCCCGGCTCGTCGCTATGTCACGCATCACGTTCCCGGCGAAACCGAGGACGATCCGCCGACCGAAACCCAGGAACCTGCCGAGTTCGACCCCGATGCTGTGGTCGTGACTTTGTGGCCTGCCGCCCGCTAAATCCGTTTATTTAGGAGCACACCATGCCCACCATCCTCATCAAAGACGACCTGCGCCGTAGCGTGGAGGCTGCCACTGGCGGCCAGATGACCGTGCTGTACACCGCGACCAAGCAGCCGACCTACATGAATGTCTTCTACAGGCAGAACCTGGAGGACATCGACCCGGAGCTGGGAACCGGCGTCGATCCGGCCTTCATCGTCAATGGCGTAGAGAAGAGCGAGTTGTTCATCGGTGCCTATCCCGGCATCGTGAAGAACGGCGAACTGATCTCGTTGCCCGGTGTTGACCCGGCCGCAAGCCGGAATTTCGACTCGTTCCTGACTGCCGCGCGTGCGTGCGGGCCGGGCTTCCATCTGGTGACCAATGCTGAATGGATGGCCATTGCGCGCTGGTGCCGCAAGAACGGGTTCATGCCGCGTGGGAACAGCTATTACGGTCGTTCGTCCGACGTACCGTTGGAAACCGGCCGTCGCGTTGATGGCGCAGCTGCCGGTACGACGACTGGTACGCCGCGCACGTTGACCGGCTCCGGCCCGATGGCCTGGCGACACAACAACACCGCTGGGGGCATCTCGGATCTCTGCGGCAATGTTCTGGAGTGGGCGCCGGGCTATCGGCTCATGGATGGTGAGGTGCAGATTATCCCGAACAACGATGCAGCGGCCCACACCATCGACCTGAGCAGGACGTCGACGCTGTGGAAAGCGATTCGTGCCTCGGACGGGGCATTGGTTGCGCCGGGTACGGCGGGCACTTTGAAGTACGACGGCATTGTTGCTGGGAACACTGGACAACATGGAGCGCCACGTCTGTCTGACACGGTCACCATTCGTCATGGGGATGCTGGCCAGGACTCTGGCGCTGGATACGCGTCTGGGTCGTTCGAGTCGCTGTCCGTCAAGGAAGGGCTGAACGTGCCGAACATCGCCCGCATCCTGGGCATTGCCCCTCCGGGGGCCGGTCTGGGCAGCGACGGTATCTGGGTGCGGAACTTTGGCGAGCGTCTGCTGCTTGCCGGTGGTTACTATAGCCTTGGTTCCTCGGCGGGCGTGTTCGCGCGCAATCTCTCTTCTGCGCGGTCAAATGTTTCCGGTGCCGTCGGTGCCCGGCCGGCCTTCTTTTTGTAACCTTTGTCTAGGGGGGCGCGGTAGCGCCGCCCTGGTTCCTCGAGAGGATGAGGTTGGGGTTGCGCCGACTCGGGCGCGAAGCGCCCGGCGAAATTTTTTTCGGTGTTACATATTGAGGGGGTAGGCTAAAATCGCTGCGGAATCTGTAGCGAGGCGTGCAAAATGGCGGTAGACAAGGAAGCGATGCTGGTACGAAAGTTCATAGAGCTGGCCAAGCTGATGAACATTTATCTGAATCACTTCCCCAGCCATGAAAAGTACGGTCTGAGCAACAGAATCCGCAATTCCGCTTATGCGGTCTACGATCTGATCGTGGAGTGTCAGAAGCGGTACCACAAGAAGACGACCCTGACTCAACTGGACATTGCTCATGAGCAGCTGCGCATGCAGCTGTATCTGGCCTATGAATTGGGCTATTTCCGGTACAAGGACGGGCGCACCGACGAGAATGCTGTGGAAGTCGAGGCTCACCGCTGGCAGGCAATCAGCAAGCTGGTGGACGAGTTGGGCAGGATGATCGGCGGTTGGATCAAGCATGAGCTGGAAAGCTTCAAGTGATCCCTGGTGGTAGCAAGGGCAGCCTACAAGTACGTCTGCTGCTTGCCGGTGGTAACTATAACAATGGTTCCTCGGCGGGCGTGTTCGCGCGCAATCTCAATAATGCACGAACAAATGTTTCCGGTGCCGTCGGTGCCCGGCCGGACTGCAGCTTCTTCCTCAAACCTCTTTCGGGGATAGTGGAGCTATAGGGATAGGTTGTCCTGCGTGCCTGCTTTGCAGGCCGCGAACTCGCAGTAGCTCCGCGCTTTTTGGTAGGTTTCGGCCGAAGACCAGCGCGGAGTTTTTTTTGCCCATTGGGGGGCTTATGAAGCGGCATGGAAACTTGTTTGAGACGGCGTTTTCCAGGGATGCCCTGTACCACGCCTACCTGGAAGCCAGGCGTGGCAAGCGGCTGCGCAAGGCGTGCTACTGGTTCGACGTTCGCGCCGGCGCGGTGCTGGACTGGCTGCATCGTCGCCTGCACGATGGCACCTACACGCCGCGTGGTTACAAGCGGTTCATGGTGAGGGAGCCGAAGCCGCGAGAGATTTGCGCACCGTGGTTTGGGGACATCGTCGTGCAGCACGCTATCTACCACGTCGTGCGCCCGATCTTCGACCGCACCTTCATCGACCAGTCCTTCGCCTGCCGAATCGGCAAGGGGACGCACAAGGCGTCGGAGTACGCCCAGGCTGCATTGCAGCAATGCGACCCTGAGCGGTACACGTTGAAGCTGGACATCAGGAAGTTCTTCTACCGAATCGACCGGGATATCCTGCGCGGCCTGATTGAACGGAAGATCAAGGACAAGCGACTGGTCGATGTGATGATGCAGTTCGCTGAGTTGCCGGAGCCGCTGGGCATTCCCATTGGGAACCTGCTGTCTCAGATCTACGCCCTGATCTACCTGAATGCGCTGGATCAATTCGTCAAGCGAGAATTGAAGGTCAAGCTGTATTGCCGGTATGTGGACGACTTCATCTTGTTCAACCTGACGCACGACCAGTGCATCGAATACAAGGCCCGCATCGTGGAGTTCCTGGACAAAGAACTGAACCTGGAACTGTCGAAGTGGACGATGGCCAAGGTCAAGAAGGGGGTGAACTTTGTCGGCTATCGCACCTGGCGGCGCGGCAAGTTCATCCGCAAGTTCAGCCTGTACAAGTTCAGGCGGGCTGTGCGGCGGGACAAGGTTGACAGCGTGATCTCACTGCTTGGCCACGCCAAGCATACGCATTCGCTGGGGTTCATGTGGCGAACCATCCGGGAGGTCAACCCGGAGATGGTCGGGCGGCTGCCGGTGAAGATCCGGCGCTTCTACCCATTACGGTCGCCTCGGGAGGTGCCCGACAGCAGCCAGTAAACGCAATTCAAGAAAAGACGCGGCGCTGCATTGGGTGCGGGAACACCCGATACAGCACTGCCCAGCAGAGCTAGGCTGCGTAGGTAGCCAAGGCCGCGCCACCTGATCAGGCGGGCTCAAGGCTACCAGAACCGCAAAGGTTTTGCAGCATATGAAAGAGATACGGTGCGGCAACTGCCGCCGAAAACTGGCCGAAGGCGAATACCTGCGGCTGTCGATCAAGTGCCCGCGCTGCGGGACATTGAACTACCTGAGTGCCGAGAGCACTGAACCAGAGCGTCGTGGAGCGCCTATTTTTCTCAATAGGAGCAACCATGCCTCTCACCAAACAAAACCGGCCCCAGGCCAATCCTGAGCGCCCCACCAGGTCGCTGCTGCGCTACTTCGGTGGCAAGTGGATCATCGCCCCGTGGGTGTTGTCGCATTTCCCTCCCCATCGGATCTACGTCGAACCGTTCGGCGGCGCGGCCAGCGTGATGCTGCGCAAGCCGCGCAGCACGATTGAGGTCTATAACGATCTCGACGAAGAGATCGTCGGCATATTCCGGGCCGTTCAAGACCCGAGGCTGTGCCAGGCGCTGATGCGCCGCCTGCGCCGGACGCCGTATAGCCGCCGTGAATTCGAGCTGGCATTCCAGGGCAGCAAAGACCCGGTGATTCGCGCACAACGGGCGATAACGCGGGCGTACCAGTCCTTTCACCATGAGGCGTTGTTCAACTTCAAGAAGACCACGTTCGCGGACGCCAGGCACCGCACCGGGCCGCATTGCAAGGCACATGAGTGGGCCAGCTACCCGCGAAGTCTGCTGACGGTATCCAGGCGGCTCCAGGGCGTGGTCATCGAATGCCGGCCAGCACAGGAGGTCATCCGGGCGCAGGACACGCCCGATACGCTCTTTTTCGTTGACCCTCCGTATGTTCCATCGACGCGCACGAAGTCGGGATACAGGCATGAGATGAGCGAGGCCGATCATGTGGCGCTGCTGGAACAGCTACGGGCGGTGCAGGGGCTGGTGGTGCTTGCAGGCTACCCGTCGAAGCTGTACGACCAGGTGCTCTATGACTGGCACCGGGTCGA
The DNA here is from genome assembly GCF_001320965.1 of Pseudomonas sp. NBRC 111143. Lineage (NCBI taxonomy): Bacteria > Pseudomonadati > Pseudomonadota > Gammaproteobacteria > Pseudomonadales > Pseudomonadaceae > Pseudomonas > Pseudomonas sp. NBRC 111143. The sequence goes on from NZ_BCBT01000059.1 coordinate 40,486, forward strand.
GCGGCCGCACCGCGCTGCCGGCAGCCAGCGGCCACGCACGGAAGTGCTGTGGCTTTCTCCCCGCGCGGTGGCGCGATGACTTGATGTTCTAGGCACACAGAGCGTTACTGGTGTCATCGCAACCAAGGAGCAGCCACATGGCCAAACCAGCCCTTTCCCCCGCCGCCCAGGAGCAAATCGAGCAGCGCCTGGTCGATTACCTTAGCGGCTACGTCCGTAACAGCCCGGCCAACCTGGCACACGTCATCGACTACCAGGACTGGCAACGGATGGCCAGGCTCGAGCTTGACCGCCGAGCCAGCAAGCTGCTGGCGGTATTGCCGGAGGAGGAACTCCAGGCCATTGCCGAGGGTCGGGTAAGCCTACCCGAGCTGGCCAGGAGCCTGGCTACCTGACCAGCGCCGCCCTAACGAAGAAGGCCGCCTCATTGGGCGGCCTTCTTTCTTTCATGCTTGCGACGACATCACCGTATTTGTGCAATTCCTTTGCGCGGGATGCAACGGCACCCGAGGGGAAATATCTCGCTTTTCTCGCTTCAAATATCGCGCGCGGCTTC
>NZ_BCBT01000060.1:0-39717 GCF_001320965.1 Pseudomonas sp. NBRC 111143
GGGGGGTGGGCCTGTGGAAGCGGCGAAAAGGCCACTGCAAAATCCGGAAACCATGACTGGCGCCAAGGTCGGAACAGCACCGCTAACCTCCCAAGGTCAATTTCATGGAGGAAATTCGATGCCCCTGGCCCATTCCCACCGCCTGCGCCGCGGCCGCTGCTCAGAGCCTGGTAGGTGCTTCCTGCTGACTGCCGTCACCCACGAACGACAACCACTGTTCCACGACCTGCGCAGCGCCCGGCTGGTGGTGAAACAGCTACGCCAGTCAGATCAGGAAAACGCCAGCCGCACGCTCGCCTGGGTGCTGATGCCGGACCATCTGCACTGGTTGATCGAATTGAGGGGGGTGACGCTTGGGAGTTTGATGCGCAGGTTCAAGTCGCGCAGCGCCATCACCCTGCGCAAGGCCGGAGTGCGGCATGTGCCGATCTGGCAGCCGGGGTATCACGACGCGGCTTTGCGCAAGGAGGAGGATGTACTGCAGGCAGCCAGATACATCATCGCTAATCCGCTGAGAGCAGGGCTGGTCAGCAGTGTGCGTGAGTATCCGCATTGGGATGCGGTCTGGCTTTGAGTCGGTGGTGAAGCCTTCGCGGGCAAGCCCGCTCCTACAACTGGACCTGTAGGAGCGGGCTTGCCCGCGAAAGGGCCGGTCAGGCCGACGCAGCAACCTGTGCCGGACGCCGTACCTGCGGTTGGCCGACGTTCGCTGCAGCACCTTCCTCGATGGCTTGCTGGATCGCCCGGCGGCGGCGTTCTTCGGCGCGACGGCTGAAGTACCAGACCAGGAAGGTCACCAACGACACCGACAGCAGGATCAGGCTGGCCACGGCGTTGATCTCGGGCTTCACACCCAGACGCACGGCCGAGAACACTTCCATCGGCAAGGTGGTCGAGCCCGGGCCGGACACGAAGCTGGCCAGCACCAGGTCATCCAGCGACAGGGCGAACGACATCATGCCGCCTGCTGCCAGAGAAGGCGCGATCATCGGGATGGTGATCAGGAAGAACACCTTCCACGGCTTGGCACCCAGGTCCATCGCCGCTTCCTCGATCGACAGGTCCAGCTCACGCAGGCGAGCCGACACCACCACCGCCACATACGCGGCACAGAAGGTGGTGTGGGCGATCCAGATGGTGACGACGCCACGCTCCTGCGGCCAGCCGATCATCTGCGCCATGGCCACGAACAGCAGCAACAGGGACAGACCTGTGATCACCTCGGGCATGACCAGCGGCGCGGTGACCAGGCCACCGAACAGCGTGCGGCCCTTGAAGCGAGTGACCCGGGTCAGCACGAAGGCCGCCAGGGTGCCCAGCGCCACCGCGGCCACCGCCGTGTAGCAGGCGATCTCCAGCGAGCGCATCACCGAACCCATCAACTGGGTGTTGTCGAGCAGACCGACGTACCACTTCACCGACCAGCCGCCCCACACCGTCACCAGCTTCGAGGCGTTGAACGAGTAGATCACCAGGATCAGCATCGGCAGGTAGATGAACAGCAAGCCGAGCACCAGCATCAGCTTGGAGAAACTGAAGCGCTTCATGCCCGACCCTCCATCTCTTTGGCCTGGCTGCGGTTGAACAGCAGGATCGGCACGATCAGGATCGCCAGCATCACCACTGCCAGCGCGGATGCCACCGGCCAGTCACGGTTGTTGAAGAATTCCTGCCACAGCACTTTACCGATCATCAGGGTTTCCGGACCGCCGAGCAGTTCAGGGATCACGAACTCGCCCACCACCGGGATGAACACCAGCATGCAACCGGCGATGATGCCGTTCTTCGACAGCGGCACGGTGATCTTCCAGAAGCTGTTGAAGGTGCTCGAGCCCAGGTCGCTTGCAGCTTCCAGCAGGCTCTGGTCATGCTTCACCAGGTTCGCGTACAGCGGCAGGATCATGAATGGCAGGTACGAATAGACCACGCCGATATACACCGCCAGGTTGGTGTTGAGGATCTGCAGCGGCTGATCGATCAGCCCCGTCCACAGCAGGAAGCTGTTGAGCAACCCGTTGTTGCTGAGGATGCCCATCCAGGCATAGACGCGGATCAGGATCGCGGTCCAGGTCGGCATCATGATCAGCAGCAGCAGGACCGTCTGCATCTCCTTCTCGGCCTTGGAGATGGCATAGGCCATCGGGTAGCCGATCAGCAGGCACAGCAAAGTGCTGAAGAAGGCGACCTTGAGCGAGCCAAGGTAGGCCGAGATGTACAGGTCATCCTCGGTGAGCAGGCCATAGTTGGCCAGGTTCAGCACCAGCTGGATCTTGTCCTCGACGTAGGTGTAGATCTCCGTGTACGGCGGGATCGCCACGTCGGCTTCGGCGAAGCTGATCTTCAGCACGATGAAGAACGGCAGCATGAAGAACAGGAACAGCCAGATGAACGGCACGCCGATCACCAGATGGCGTCCCTCGGGGATGATGCGCTGGAGGGCTCGTTTGAGCTTTCGCGGTTTCATGAGCGCAGTACCACGCCGCTGTCGTCTTCCCACCACACGTAGACTTCATCGCCCCAGGTCGGGCGCGCGCCCTGGCGTTCGGCGTTGGCGACGAACGACTGGACGATCTTGCCGCTCGGCAGCTCGACGTAGAACACCGAGTGGCCACCCAGGTAGGCGATGTCGTGGACCTTGCCGCGCGACCAGTTGTGCTCGAAATCGGGCTGCGTCGTCGTCACCAGCAGCTTCTCTGGGCGCAGCGCATAAGTGATGTGCTTGTCTTCGACCGAGGTGGTGACACCGTGGCCGACGTAGATCTTGCGCTCGAGCTCCGGCGAGGCGATCAGCGCGTGGCCTTCGGCGTCGTCGATCACTTCACCTTCGAACAGGTTGACGTTGCCGATGAACTCGCACACCAGGCGGCTGGTTGGCGTCTCGTAGATATCCACAGGCGAGCCGATCTGGGCGATCCAGCCCAGGTGCATGATGGCGATGCGCTGGGCCATGGTCATGGCCTCTTCCTGGTCGTGGGTCACCATCACGCAGGTCACACCGACCCGCTCGATGATCTCGACCAGCTCCAGCTGCATCTGCGAACGCAGTTTCTTGTCCAGCGCGCCCATCGGCTCGTCGAGCAGCAGCAGTTTCGGACGCTTGGCCAGCGAGCGGGCCAGGGCCACGCGCTGACGCTGGCCGCCGGAGAGCTGGTGCGGCTTGCGCTTGGCGTACTGGGTCATGTGCACCAGCTTGAGCATCTCGGCCACGCGGGCTTCGATGTCGGCCTTGGGCATCTTGTCCTGCTGCAGGCCGAAGGCGATGTTCTGCGCCACGGTCATGTGCGGGAACAGCGCGTAAGACTGGAACATCATGTTGATCGGCCGCTCGTAGGGCGGCATGTCGGTGATGTCGACACCGTCGAGGAAGATCCGACCTTCGGTCGGGCGCTCGAAGCCTGCAAGCATCCGCAGCAAGGTGGACTTGCCGGAACCGGAGCCGCCCAGCAGGGCGAAGATCTCGCCTTTGCGGATTTCCAGGGACACATCGTCCACGGCGATGGTTTCGTCGAACTTCTTCGTGACCCGGTCGATCTTGACCAGCACCTGCTTGGGCTGCTGGTCACCCTCGAGGGCTTTCTTATAGGCACCGGAGGCAACTGCCATGAGTGAAACTCCCAACAAGATTTTTGTGCCCGAACGGCCTGTGTGCAGGGCCGCGTCGGGTCTGGATTTTTACTTGCCCGACTTGACCTTGGTCCAGCTGCGGGTCATCAGACGTTGCACCTTGGGGGGCAACTCCGCGTTGACGAACATCTTGTCCAGCACTTCCTGCGATGGGTAAACCGCAGCGTCAGTTCTCACAGCCTGGTCCATCAGGTCGCCAGCCTTGGGGTTGGGGTTGGCATAACCGACGTAATCACTGACCTGGGCGATAACCTCAGGTTTCAGCAAATAGTTGATGAAGGCGTGGGCCTCTTTCACGTTCTTGGCGTCCTTGGGAATCGCCAGCACGTCGAACCAGAGGTTGCCGCCTTCCTTGGGAATGGCGTAGGCCAGGTTCACGCCCTTCTTGGCTTCTTCAGCACGGGCCTTGGCCTGGAATACATCGCCGGAGAAGCCTGCCGCGACGCAGATGTCGCCGTTGGCAAGGTCGGTGATGTACTTGGACGAGTGGAAGTAGGTCACGTACGGGCGTACCGCCAGCAGCTTCTTCTCGGCCTTGGCGTAATCCTTTGGATCGGTGCTGTTGGGGTTGAGCCCCATGTAGTTGAGCACCGCCGGGAGCATCTCGTCCGCCGAGTCGAGGAAGGCCACACCGCACTTGGAGAGTTTCTTCATGTTCTCGGGTTCGAACAGCACCGCCCAGGAGTCGATCTTGTCCACGCCCAGCGTGGCCTTGACCTTGTCGACGTTGTAGCCGATGCCGTTGGTGCCCCACAGGTAAGGCACGGCGTACTGGTTGCCCGGATCGTTCTTTTCCAGGCGCTTCATCAGCGCCGGGTCCAGGTTGGAATAATTGGGCAGCAGATGCTTGTCGAGCTTCTGGAACGCGCCCGCCTTGATCTGCTTGCCGAGGAAATGGTTGGACGGCACCACTACGTCATAGCCGGTGTTACCGGCCAGCAGCTTGCCTTCCAGGGTTTCGTTGGAGTCGAAGACATCCTGCACGGGCTTGATGCCCGTCTCTTTCTCGAAGTCCGCGAGCGTGGTCGGGCCGACATAGTCGGACCAGTTGTAGAAGTGCACCGTGGGCGCCGCTTGAACGCTGCAGGCCAGCGTCAGACCTGCTCCAGCCATCATGGCCTTGCGCAATACAGAAATAGAAAAGTGGTTGGTCCTCACAATCAGAGCCTTCGGTGGCGGCTGGGAGCAGCCGTACACGCAAAACCGGCGCGCAACTTACCTGCGTGGCTGGGATGTCGCAATCGACAATCGAGGTTTATGCCCCCTGGGCCGGAAAACCCCGACCCAGAGAGCCCCGCATCGGGCTTACTTGCCCGACTTGATCTTGGTCCAGCTACGGGTGATCAAACGCTGGGCGGCCGCTTCAGGAGCAGCGATCGCGTACAGCTGTTTCTTCACTTCCGCTGGCGGATAAATGCTCGGGTCGCTGGTGATGTCCTTGTCGACGAACTGGGTCGCGGCCTTGTTGCCGTTCGGGAAGCGCACGGCGTTGGTGATCTCGGCCATGACTTCCGGTTGCAGCAGGAAGTTCATGAACTGGTAGGCGGCATCTTTATGCTCGGCATCTTTCGGGATGGCGACCATGTCGTAGAAGGTACCAGCGCCTTCTTTCGGAATGATGTAGTCCAGCTTGACCTTGTCGCCGGCTTCGTGGGCGCGGGCCTTGGACTGCTCCAGGTCGCCCGAGTAGCCGACGGCCACGCAGATGTTGCCGTTGGCCAGGTCGCCGATGTACTTGGAGGAGTGGAAGTAGGTGATCGAAGGACGGATCTTCAGGAACAGGTCCTCGGCCGCCTTCAGGTCTTCCTTGGTGGTGCTGTCGGTCGGCTTGCCCAGGTAATGCAGCGCGGCCGGAAGCATTTCGGTCGGCGCATCGAGGAAGCTCACGCCGCAGCTCTTGAGCTTGGCGATGTTCTCCGGCTTGAACACGGCGTCCCACGAATCGATCTTGTCCACGCCCAGCGCGGCCTTGACCTTGGCCGGGTTGTAGCCGATGCCGATGGAGCCCCACATGTACGGGAAGGCATGCTTGTTGCCTTTGTCGCTGGCGTCGCCAACGGCCTTGAGCAGGTCTTCGTCGAGGTTCTTCCAGTTCGGCAGCTTGGAGCGGTCGAGCTCCTCGTAAACGCCGGCCTTGATCTGCTTGGCCAGGAAGTTGTTGGACGGCACGACGATGTCGTAGCCCGACTTGCCTGCCAGCAGCTTGGCTTCCAGGGTTTCGTTGCTGTCGAAGACGTCGTACTTGACCTTGATGCCGGTCTGCTTCTCGAACTTGGCGATGGTGTCCGGAGCGATGTAGTCCGACCAGTTGTAGACGTTCAGCACCTTGTCTTCAGCGTGAACAGCAGTGGCCATGGCACCCATCAGGGCGGCGGCCAGCAACGTCTTGCCCATTTTCTTCATGCGTTATGCTCCAGAATTTTTTTAGTAGCCATCTGTTCAGCTGCCAGGTCCCGTGGTGCAAGCGCTGGACGACTGAAACAACCGCTAGTCTGGCAAGTTACAAGGCGCTGTTTCAAGGAAAGCAGGGCCTTGTAACGACTTAATGTCACATCGCTAGCCTAGCAAACGCCTATCGAATCGCTTCCAGGGTCAGATCCAGGCACTTGCGCGCCTTTTCCACCAGTTCGTCCACTTCTTCGCGGCTTATTACCAGCGGCGGCGCGATGATCATGGTGTCGCCCACTGCGCGCATGATCAGGCCGTTGTCGAAACAGAAGTTGCGGCAAACCATGCCCACGCCCTTGCCTTCGTAACGGCTGCGGGTCGCCTTGTCCTTGACCAGCTCGATTGCGCCGAGCAGGCCCAGGCCGCGTACCTCGCCCACCAGCGGGTGGTCTTGCAGTTCGCGAAGACGTTTTTGCAAGTACGGTGCCACTTCCGTGCGTGCGCGCTCGACGATCTTCTCGTCACGCAGGATGCGCAGGTTTTCCAACCCCACCGCCGCTGCCACCGGGTGGCCGGAGTAGGTGAAGCCGTGGTTGAAATCGCCACCTTCGCTGAGCACCTTGGCCACCTTGTCACGCACGATCACACCGCCCATGGGGATGTAACCGGAGGTCAGGCCCTTGGCGATGGTCATCAGGTCAGGCTTGAGGTCGTAATAATCGGAGCCGAACCACTCGCCGGTACGGCCAAAGCCGCAGATCACTTCGTCGGCGACGAACAGGATGTCGTAGCGGGCGAGGATCTCCTTGATCTTCGGCCAGTAAGTCTCGGGAGGAATGATCACCCCGCCGGCGCCCTGGATCGGCTCGGCGATGAAGGCGGCGACGTTGTCTTCGCCGACCTCCAGAATTTTCTTCTCCAACTGCTCGGCAGCCCACACCCCAAATTCATCCGGGGTCATGTCGCCGCCCTCGCCGAACCAGTACGGCTGCGGGATGTGCACGATACCCGGGATCGGCAAGCCGCCCTGCTCGTGCATGCCGCTCATGCCGCCAAGGCTGGCGCCAGCGACGGTGGAGCCGTGGTAGCCGTTGACCCGGCCGATAAGCGTCTGCTTGTTCGGCTTGCCCTTGAGCGCCCAGTAGTGGCGAACCATGCGCAGCACGGTGTCGTTGCCCTCGGAGCCGGAGCCGGTGAAGAACACATGGCTCATGCCTTCGGGTGCCACGTCGGTAATGGCCTTGGCCAGCTCCAGTGCCGGCGGATGCGCGGTCTGGAAGAACAGGTTGTAGTACGGCAGCTCGCGCATCTGCTTTTCTGCCGCCTGGACCAGTTCTTCGCGACCATAGCCGACCGCCACGCACCATAGGCCGGCCATGCCATCGAGGATCTTGTGCCCCTCGCTGTCCCACAAATGCACACCCTGGGCCTTGGTGATGATGCGCGGCCCCTTCGCCTTCAGTTGCTTGTAGTCGCTGAAGGGTGCCAGGTGGTGCTCGCCGCTCAGGTTTTGCCATTCACGGGTTTGCGGGTTGTTGACGCTCATCTGCTTCTCCACTATCCGATGGCCACGTTGCGGCGGCCCCAGGGTTGATCACACGGCAAACAGCAGGAACTCACGCTCCCAGGAACTGATGACGCGCTTGAAGTTTTCATGCTCTGCGCGCTTGGTGGCGACGTAGCCGGTAATGAACTTCTTGCCCAGGTACTGCACAAGCGACCGGCTGTTCTCCATACGCTCCAGGGCGTCCTCGATGGTCAGCGGCAGGCGCAGGTTGCGCCGCTCATAGCCACGGCCCTGGACTGGCGCGCTGGCCTCGATGCCCTCGACCATGCCGATGAAGCCGCACAGCAGGCTCGCGGCGATGGCCAGGTAGGGGTTGGCGTCGGCGCCCGGCAGGCGGTTTTCCACGCGGCGGTTCTGCGGGCCGGCATCCGGTACGCGCAGGCCGACGGTACGGTTCTCTTCGCCCCACTCCACGTTCACGGGTGCCGAGGTGTCAGGCAGGAAGCGACGGAACGAGTTGACGTTCGGTGCGAACAACGGCAACGCCTCGGGAATGAGTTTCTGCAGGCCGCCGATGTGATGCAGGAACAGCGTGCTCATGCTGCCGTCTTCATTGGAGAAGATGTTCTTGCCGGTGGCGATGTCGATCACGCTCTGGTGCAGGTGCATGGCGCTGCCGGGCTCGCCGGTCATGGGCTTGGCCATGAAGGTCGCGGCCACGTTGTGCTTGAGCGCGGCCTCGCGCATGGTGCGCTTGAACACCAGGATCTGGTCGGCCAGGTGCAGCGCGTCGCCGTGACGGAAGTTGATCTCCATCTGCGCCGTGCCGTCTTCGTGGATCAAGGTGTCGAGGTCCAGCTGCTGCAATTCGCACCAGTCATAGACGTCTTCGAACAGCGGGTCGAATTCGTTGGCGGCCTCGATGGAGAACGACTGGCGTCCGGTTTCCGGACGACCAGAGCGACCCACCGGTGGTTGCAGCGGGAAGTCCGGATCTTCGCTGCGCTTGGTCAGGTAGAACTCCATCTCTGGCGCGACGATCGGCTGCCAACCCTTGTCGGCATAGAGTTTGAGCACCTTCTTGAGGACGTTGCGCGGCGACAGTTCGACCGGATTGCCCTTCTTGTCATAGGTGTCGTGGATCACCTGGGCGGTCGGCTCGATGGCCCAAGGCACCAGGAACACCGCGTCCTGGTCGGGGCGGCAGATCATGTCGATGTCGGCCGGGTCGAGCAGGTCGTAATAGATGTCGTCGTCGACATAGTCGCCAGTCACAGTTTGCAACAAAACGCTTTCGGGCAGGCGCATGCCCTTTTCGGCGATGAATTTGTTGGTCGGCGAGATCTTGCCACGGGTGATGCCGGTCAGGTCGCTGATCAGGCATTCGACTTCGGTGATCTTGTGCTCTTTCAACCAATCGGTGAGCTGGTCGAGGTTGTTACTCATAAATACCTCAGGAGGTCATTTGACCCAGCCCCAGCGGGGCGGGCGCTACTGACGCCTGGCGTCGGTCAATGTCGGCGCATTCGGCGCGGCAGGGCCTGGCAAGGCCCACGCCTTGATTCTGGATGGTGTACGTTGCCAAAGCAAAAACCCATGCGCAGGACGGCAGCCGTTCCACGCGCAAAACGCGTGTCGATCTCGAAAGCAAAGGGCAGGAAGGAAGAAAAGCGTGCAGTAAACTGCTACGGGGCGAGGGCTGACTGTGCCGGTCGTCAATTATTGCGGCCAGTCTGCTCCTGGGATGGGCCAGGCGCGCGAGGGCCTTTCGGCAAGCGGTGAAAATACCTGACTGCACAGCGCAGGCGGCGCTTTCAGGTCGCGACTGGCGGACCATGTGACCCTCGTATTATTACTGTTATGGGTTGCGACCGAGCTTAGCCTCGTTCATTTTTTTTCACAACACCTCCGTAAAAAATAAAATACGCCACCATCGCCGTAGCCCTTTCCTACAGATTTAGCGGATAATGGCATGCCCTTATATGCAGCAAATCCGCCGTTGATGTGCCATTTCAGGGCATCAGGAGGTTGGCTTGACATCAGTTTGTCTTTTCGATTGACTGGGTCTGCAAGCCCCCCTTGATTGATATTTTTAACAACAAAGGTGTTGCATCATGTCGGTACCCCCGCGTGCCGTTCAGCTTAACGAAGCGAACGCGTTCCTTAAGGAACATCCTGAGGTTCTCTACGTTGACCTTCTGATTGCAGATATGAATGGTGTGGTTCGTGGCAAGCGTATCGAACGCACGAGCCTTCACAAGGTTTACGAGAAAGGCATCAACCTGCCCGCCTCCCTCTTCGCCCTGGATATCAACGGTTCGACCGTCGAAAGCACGGGCCTTGGCCTGGACATCGGCGACGCCGACCGCATCTGCTACCCGATCCCTGGCACCCTCTCCAACGAACCTTGGCAGAAGCGCCCGACCGCGCAACTGCTGATGACCATGCACGAAATCGAAGGCGAGCCGTTCTTCGCCGACCCGCGTGAAGTGTTGCGCCAGGTGGTGAGCAAGTTCACCGACATGGGCCTGACCATTTGCGCCGCATTCGAGCTGGAGTTCTACCTGATCGACCAGGAGAACGTGAACGGCCGTCCGCAGCCGCCGCGCTCGCCGATCTCGGGCAAGCGTCCACAGTCGACCCAGGTCTACCTGATCGACGACCTGGACGAGTATGCCGACTGCCTGCAGGACATCCTCGAAGGCGCGAAGGAGCAGGGCATCCCGGCCGACGCGATCGTCAAGGAAAGCGCCCCGGCGCAGTTCGAGGTCAACCTGCACCACGTGCCTGATCCGCTGAAGGCTTGTGACTACGCAGTGCTGCTCAAGCGCCTGATCAAGAACATCGCCTACGACCATGAAATGGACACCACCTTCATGGCCAAGCCCTACCCGGGCCAGGCTGGCAACGGCCTGCATGTACACATCTCCGTGCTGGACAAAGATGGCAACAACATCTTCACCAGCGAGGATCCCGAGCAGAACGCCGCGCTTCGTCACGCTGTCGGCGGTGTGCTCGAGACCCTGCCCGCTTCGATGGCCTTCCTCTGCCCGAACGTCAACTCGTACCGCCGTTTCGGCGCGCAGTTCTACGTACCGAACGCGCCGAGCTGGGGCCTGGACAACCGCACCGTGGCCCTGCGCGTGCCAACCGGCTCGCCGGACGCCGTGCGCATCGAGCACCGCGTGGCCGGTGCCGACGCCAACCCGTACCTGATGATGGCGGCGGTCCTGGCTGGTGTGCACCACGGCCTGACCAACAAGATCGAGCCGGGTGAGCCGATCGAAGGCAACTCCTACGAGCAGCTGGAACAGAGCCTGCCGAACAACCTGCGCGATGCCCTGCGCGAGCTGGACGACAGCGAGATCCTGAACAAGTACATCGATCCGAAGTACATCGACATTTTCGTCGCGTGCAAGGAGAGCGAGCTGGAGGAGTTCGAACACTCGATCTCCGACCTCGAGTACAACTGGTATCTGCATACCGTGTAAACGAAAACGCCGCCCTCAAGGGCGGCGTTTTTCATTGAGGTTCGCGGTGTCTGCTTCGCGGGTAAACCCGCTCCCACAGGCACCCGCTGGTCTCACAGTCGGAGGGGTGCCTGTGGGAGCGGGCTTGTCCCGCGATAGGGCCGGTACTGACCTACAACGACTTCTCGAAAATCTTCGAATTGCGCTGGTAGTTGTACAGCGAAGCCCGCGCCGCCGGCAGCCGTTCCACGCCACTGGGCTGGAACCCGCGCTCGCGGAACCAGTGCGCCGTACGTGTCGTCAGCACGAACAGGGTATTGAGGCCCAACTGCCGCGCACGGGTTTCGATACGCTCGAGCAGGTCATCACCCCGGCCCCCATGTCGGTATTCCGGATTCACCGCCAGGCACGCCAGCTCGCCCGCCTCGGACTCGGCAATCGGATACAACGCCGCACAGGCGATGATCATGCCGTCACGCTCCACCACACTGAACTGCTCGATTTCCCGCTCCAGCACCTCGCGCGAACGGCGCACAAGAATGCCCTGCTCTTCCAGCGGGCTGATCAGCTCGAGCAGGCCGCCGACATCCTCGATGGTCGCCTCGCGAACGATCTCAAACTGCTCCTGGGCTACCAGCGTGCCACCGCCGTCGCGGGTGAACAGTTCGGTGAGCAGCGCACCATCCTCGGCGTAGCTGACAATATGGCTGCGCGCTACCCCGCCCTTGCAGGCCTCGGCGGCGGCATCGAGCAGCTCACCCTGATAGTCGCTGCCCAGGCGTTGCAGGTGCGCCGGAACCTGCTGCGGCCGCAGCTCACGCACCAGCTTGCCCTTGTCGTCCAGCAGGCCCGGCTCGGCGCCGAACAACAGCAACTTGTCAGCGCCCAGTTCGATGGCGGCACGGGTGGCGACGTCTTCGCAGGCCAGGTTGAAGATCTCGCCGGTCGGCGAATAGCCCAGTGGCGACAACAACACGATGGAGCGCTCGTCGAGCAGGCGGCTGATGCCCTTGCGATCGATGCGTCGTACCTCGCCGGTGTGGTGGTAGTCGACCCCCTCCAGCACGCCGATAGGCCGTGCAGTCACCAGGTTGCCGCAGGCCACACGCAGGCGCGAGCCCTGCATGGGCGATGCGGCGATATCCATCGACAGGCGCGCTTCGATGGCCAGGCGCAGGGCGCCGACGGCGTCGATCACGCACTCCAGGGTCGCGGCGTCGGTGATGCGCAGGCCGTGATGGTAATGCGGGGTCAGGCCGCGGGCAGCCAGCCGGCTTTCGATCTGCGGGCGCGAGCCGTGGACCAGTACCAGACGCACGCCCAGGCTGTGCAGCAGCACCAGGTCGTGGACGATATTGCCGAAGTTGGGGTGTTCGACACCATCGCCGGGGAGCATGACCACGAAGGTGCAGTCGCGATGGGCATTGATGTACGGGGAGGCATGACGCAGCCAGTTGACGTATTCGGGCATGACAGGGCCTGTGGATAAGTGAACGAGACGGGTGAAGGCGCACAACGTTCGAAAGTCATCGTCGGAACAGGCTTGCGGTCACGCGCGGTCTCCTCTAGGCAGGAACGAATCAGGTCAGTTGACGTTTAGCTCAGGCAATAGTGCCGGACAAGATCACGCAATAGACGCACGGTAGGCTCGATTCGTGACATTTCAAGGTACTCGCCCGGCTGATGGGCGCAAGCGATGTCGCCGGGGCCGAGCACGATGGTCTGGCAACCCAGCTGTTGAAGATAAGGCGCTTCGGTGCCAAAGGCCACCGCTTCGGCACGATGGCCGGTCAGACGTTCGGCCAATTGCACCAGCTCGGCGTCGGCGTCCTGCTCGAACGGTGGTACCTCGGGGAACAGCGGCGCATAGTCGATGCGCACTTCATGGCGCTCGGCCACAGGTTTGAGCTTTGCCCGGATAGCCGCACGCAGTTGCTCCACGTCCATCCCTGGCAACGGGCGCAGGTCGAACTCCAGGGCGCACTGGCCACAGATGCGATTGGGGTTGTCGCCGCCGTGGATGCAGCCGAAGTTCATCGTCGGCGTGGGCACGGTGAATTGCGGATTGCGGTAGGTCTGCTGCCACTGCTGGCGCAGGCCCATGAGTTCGCCCATCACCGCGTGCATGGCCTCCAGGGCACTGTGGCCCAGGCTTGGATCCGACGAATGGCCGCTGCGCCCGAGAATATCGATGCGGTCCATGAGGATGCCCTTGTGCATGCGGATCGGCTTCAGCCCAGTGGGTTCGCCGATCACCGCCGCCCGGCCCAGCGGCTGTCCCGCTTCGGCCAGGGCGCGAGCGCCCGACATCGAGCTTTCTTCATCGCAGGTGGCGAGGATCAGCAGCGGTTGCTTGAAGTCGTGCTCCAGCAGCGGGATCACCGCCTCGATCACCAAGGCGAAGAAGCCCTTCATGTCGCAACTGCCCAGCCCTACCCAGCGGCCATCCACTTCGGTGAGCTTCAACGGGTCGCTGCTCCACAACTGTGGATCGAATGGCACCGTATCGCTGTGGCCGGCCAGCACCAGGCCGCCCGGGCCGGTACCGCGGCTGGCGAGCAGGTTGAACTTGCCTGGAGTGACCTCCTGGACCTCGCAACGGAAACCCAGATCGCCCAACCAGTTGGCGAGCAGGTCGATGACCTGGCGGTTGGACTGGTCCAGTGCGGCCTGGGTGCAGCTGACCGAGGGGGCGGCGATCAGGGCGGCGAACTGGTCTTTGAGCGATGGCAACGGCATGCACGGACTCCTCGTAAAGCATGGCGGTCATCATAGCAATGCCGTCCCTTGGCAGGGCAACTCCTGTAGACTCTCCGGCAACCACGCCTTCCTTCGAGCCAGCGATGCACAAAGAAACCGAACTCAAGCTCCGCGCCAGCCGCGAGACCCTTGCCGCCCTGCGCGAGCACCCCTTGCTGAAGAAGCGCAACAAGTCCGGCTGGCAGACCCGCGAACTGCTCAACCAGTACTTCGACACCCCCGAGCGCGAGCTCTCTGCAGCCCGCGTCGCCCTGCGCCTGCGCCGCGACGGCGAGGTCATCATCCAGACCCTCAAGTGCCGTGGGCAGAGCGTTGCCGGCCTGTCCGAGCGCAACGAGTACGAGTGGTACCTGGACAAGGTCAAGCTGGACCTGAAGAAACTCGACGCCAGCTGCTGGCCCGAGCAATTGGCCGAGTTGGACAAGAAGACCATCAAGCCATTGTTCACCACCGATTTCACCCGCGAATACGCCGAGATCTCCTGGGGTCGCGGCAAGGCCAAGGTGGTGATCGAAGCCGCGCTCGACCAAGGCTTCGTCATTGCCGGCAAACGCAAGGAAGAAATCTGCGAGCTCGAACTGGAGCTGCGTGAAGGCGCCCCTGAAGCCCTGCTGGAGCTGGCCGCCGAGCTCTCCGCCACGCTGGCCCTGATGCCCTGCGACATCAGCAAGGCCGAGCGCGGCTACCGCCTGCTCGAGCCAGACAGCTACGAGTTGAGCCTGCCACACACCGAGCTGGACGCCGAAATGGCCGTGGATGACGCCTACGCCGCGCTCGCCTGGCAACTGCTGGGCAGCAGCCAGCGCCTGGCAGAACAGTACCGTCACAACGGCCACTGGCGCCTGCTGCAGGAATGGGTGCAGTGCCTGGCAGAGCTGCGCGCCCTCACCAGCAGCCTGGGCCAGGCCGCGCCACGAGCTACCACCCGTGACCTGCGCGCCCGCCTCGACGCCCTGCTCGAAGACTGGCGCCCGCTGGTGCAGGCCGGCAACGAGGACGAAGACATCCGCCGCGCCGCGCCCGAGCAGTTCGCCGAAGAGCTGGAAGACACCCGCTGGGGCCAATTCTCCCTGGAAACCTCGCGCTGGCTGCTGGCGCGCGCCTGGACCGTCGAGCGCAAGGGCCGCGGCGAGCGCCAGGGCAAGGCGCAACTGGCCAGCTGGCTGCACCACCAACTGGGTGAAGAAGGCCGCGCGCTGAAACTTCCGCTGTACACCCAGCGCCCAGAGGATCTGGGTGAGCAGTTGCCGCGCATCGAGCAGTTGCTGACCTGGCTGCACCACGCCCGCCAGGTGCTGGAAGTACCGCAACTGGACCGCCTGTACGGCGATCTGAAGAAGCTGCACGAACTGGCCGAGCAGCCGCTGGCCGAAGAGCAGTCGGACGCGCTGTTCGAAGCCCGCATCGAGCAGGCTCGCGCCATCGACCAGAGCCGCGCCTGGAAACACCTGCTCAAGGTGTAATCGCGCGTCGGCTTCTTCGCAGGTAAATCGGGGCACCGACCCGATTTACCTGCGAAGGCCTCAGCTCGATAGCGGCAGGCAGGTGGTGGACTTGATCTCCGAGAGTGCCACGATCGAATTCACTTCCTGTATCCCCGGTACGTTCGACAGCTTCTCGAAGAAGAACCGCTCGTAGGCCTCGATGTCCGAGGTGACGATACGCAGCAGGAAGTCGACCGCCCCCATCAGCACATAACACTCCAGTACTTCCGGAAAGCCGCGGATCGCCTCGGTGAACTCGGTGAAATTCGAACGCCCATGGGCGTTGAGTTTCACCTCGGCGAATATCTGCGTGTTCAGACCGACCTTCTTGCGGTCCAGCAAGGTGACCTGGGCGCGAATCACCCCTTCATCCTTCAGGCGCTGTATCCGACGCCAGCACGGCGACTGCGACAGCCCGACACGTTCGGCGATCTGCGCGCTGGACAGCGACGCATCCTCCTGCAGCAGTTCAAGGATGCGCCTGTCGTAGGCATCCAGCTCGCTTTGCATGATCAACTCTCCAAACGCCACAGATACGACGATTATTATTCGCCTAACTACCAAACAAGGGCAATCATAGCGAAGAAATGCCGGTTTCGACCTGGGACAATTTCTCCACATCGAAGGAGACGCTCCATGAATGCACTCGAACGGCACCCCCCCCAGCCCCGTAGCGACGCCTGGGCCGCCAGCGCCCTGCATGGCGAGGTCCGCTACCGCCTCGACATCGAGGCCGAGCCGGACAGCCTGTGCCGGGTACTCAATCTCTTCGCCCTGCAGTTCCTCACACCACACAGCGTGCAGGTGTGCCAGCGCGACGGCCTGCTGGAGCTGGAGATCGGTATCGACGGCCTCAGCTGGCACCGCGCCGGGGTGATCGCGCAGAAGATGCGTAACCTGGTGTGTGTCGGCGAGGTCCTTCTGGAAAGCGTGCCGAAACTGTCTGAGGTGGCGGCGGGCTGACGCCTGCCCCGCAAGATTCGGAAACGCCTTCCCCAAGGCCCTGCCCCGCTCTGCAGCTACCCTTGCCTGGGCCTTTCAGCAGCCTCGGCAAGGACGCCGCCATGCACAACCCTGACGATCACAGCCTCGACCTCAAACGCCTCCTCGACACGCTGCTCGCCGAACATCGCCTGGCCCCCGGCGATGCCCTGCGTGCACTCGAACACGCCCACAGCCAACCCGGCCACCCGCTCGAAGTCCTCGCCAGCCTGGCCCTGAGCGACTGCCTGCGCCCCGGTCATACCCTGGACCTCGACACCCTGTGCCAATGGCTGGCAGAAAGGGTCGGCCAACCCTTTCTGCGCCAGGACCCGTTGCAGGTCGATCTGGCTCGCGTCGCCGGCCTGATCTCGCCCGCTTTCGCCCAGCGCCACGGCATCCTCGCCGTGGCGCTGGATGCGACCGGCATTACCGTGGCCAGCGCACAGCCCTACCAACGCGAGTGGGAAGCCGACCTGAGCCGCAGCCTAGGCCAGCCGATTCGCCGGGTACTAGCCAGCCCTGTGCAACTGCGCCAGCTCAGCGACACGTTCCAGCGCCTGTCGCGATCCGTGCAGGGCGCCCACCAGCAGCAGCGCGCAAGCCTGGGCGAACTTGAGCAGCTCCTGGAGCTCGGTGGGCGCAGCACCGCCATCAGCGCCGACGATGCGCACATCGTGCATATCGTCGATTGGCTGCTGCAGTACGCCATCGAGCAGCGTGCCAGCGATATCCATCTCGAACCCCACCACGACGAGGGTCGCTTGCGCTACCGCATCGACGGCCTGCTGCATACGGTCTACCAGTTTCCCGCAGGCGTGGTCCTGGCGCTGGTCAGCCGTCTCAAGCACCTCGGGCGAATGGATGTCGCCGAGAAGCGCCGGCCACAGGACGGACGCCTGAAAAGCCGCCTGCCCGGCAGCGCGCAAGTCGAGCTGCGTCTGTCGACCCTGCCGACACCGTTCGGCGAAAAACTGGTGTTGCGCCTCTTCGATCCCGAACAACTGCACGAAGACCTGGAGCGCCTGGGGCTCGAAGGTGCCTTGCTGGAGCAGTGGCACGCGCTGTTGGCAAAGCGCCAGGGCATCATCTTGCTCACCGGCCCCACCGGCTCGGGCAAGACCAGCACGCTCTACGCCAGCCTGAAGCACCTGGCCACGCCAGAGGTCAACCTGTGCACCATCGAAGATCCGATCGAGCGCCTGGAGCCCGGCTTCAATCAGTTGCAAGTCCAGCCCGGCCTCGACCTCGGCTTTGCCAACGGCGTGCGTGCGCTGCTGCGCCAGGACCCGGACATCATCATGATCGGCGAGATACGCGACCGCGAAACCGCCCAGGTGGCGGTCCAGGCGGCGTTGACAGGACACCTGGTGCTATCGACCCTGCACACCAACGACGCTTGCAGCGCCATTACTCGCCTGCAGGAGCTGGGTGTGGCCGATTACCTGATAAAGGCCACGTTGATCGGCGTGATGGCCCAGCGTCTGGCACGCACCTTCTGCAGCGCCTGCAAGGGACGTCCCGGCACTCGTGAAACAGCATGTCGCCAGTGTCGCGGTACTGGTTACCAAGGGCGCACGGGGCTATTCGAACTGCTCGTGCTGGACAACGCCCTGCGAACTCGGATCGGTCCGGACAGCGACCTTGCCAGCCTGCGCCAGCAGGCTCTGGCGCAGGGGATGCGCGACCTGCGCCGCTGCGGTGAAGACAGGGTGGCTCGGGGCATGACCAGCCTCGCGGAAATCCTTCGGGTATGTGCCTGAGCGCCCGGCATACGCAGCCTGCAAAGGAACTTGCGGCCCGCGCGACGATCCAAACTCGCATCCCCCGCCCTCATCGTTCGAGGTAATTCACATGCGATTCAAAACCGCCATTGCGGCTGCTGCCCTGCTGTCCCTGCCGATCGGCTCCGCCATGGCCGACGGCTTCTGGCGCAACGTCATTTCGTCCGGTGCGACCACCGGTTCGACCTACCTGACGTTCAAAGACCACAAACTGGTCGCGGCCGCCCAGGACGATGCCGGCAGCTTCGTGGCAAGCGAAGGTTCGATCCGCGGCCCGTACCTGGAAGCGGCGATGCGTCAGGTGCGCGCCGACAACCCTGGCGTCCAGGCCAGCGACATGGAACTGGCCAACGCGATCCTGGCCCGTAACCTCACCGCCCAGTAACCTGCATTCGACGCCCGCTGCGGGAGCGGGCTGCGCGAGCAGACCCGCGCAGTACCGCCCCCACAGCAGGCCCGGATTCAGCGATACGCGTCCACCGGCACGCAAGCACAGAACAGATTGCGATCGCCGTACACGTTGTCCACCCGATTCACCGCCGGCCAGTACTTGTGCAAGCGCACATGCGCACTGGGCGCGACCGCCTGCTCCAGGCTATATGGCCGATTCCAGGGTGCCAGCACATCGGCCAGCGTGTGCGGCGCATGCTTGAGCGGATTGTCCTCCGCTGGCCAATTCCCCTCCTGCACCTGGGCAATCTCGTCTCGGATCGCCAGCATCGCCTCGACAAAGCGATCCAGTTCCGCCTTCGACTCACTCTCGGTCGGCTCGACCATCAGCGTGCCCGGCACCGGGAACGACATGGTCGGCGCGTGGAAGCCATAGTCCATCAGGCGCTTCGCCACGTCCTCCTCGGTGATCCCGGTCTGCGCCTTGAGCGGACGCAGGTCGAGGATGCATTCATGGGCTACGCGCTGGTTACGCCCGCGATAGAGCACCGGAAAGGCTCCCGCCAGGCGGTTGGCCAGGTAGTTGGCGCTGAGGATCGCCACCTCGCTGGCATCGGCGAGCTGTGGCCCCATCAGGGCGATGTACATCCAGCTGATCGGCAAGATACTGGCACTGCCCCAGGGCGCTGCGCTGACGGCGCTGTTGTTCGGGTCCAGGCCCGGTACCGGCACCACCGGGTGGCTGGCGACGAAAGGCTTCAGGTGGGATCGTACCCCGATCGGCCCCATGCCCGGCCCACCACCGCCGTGGGGGATGCAGAAGGTCTTGTGCAGGTTCATGTGCGAGACGTCGGCACCGATATCCGCCGGACGCGCCAGGCCCACCTGAGCGTTGAGGTTGGCGCCGTCCATGTACACCTGCCCGCCCTGTTGATGGACCACCTCGCAGATTTCGCGAATGCCCTCCTCGTACACCCCATGGGTCGAGGGGTAGGTGATCATCAGGCACGACAATCGATCCCCGGCTTGGCGCGCCTTGGCCTTGAGATCATCGAGGTCGACGTTGCCCGCCTCGTCGCAGTCGACGATCACCACCTCCATGCCCGCCATCTGCGCCGAGGCCGGGTTGGTGCCATGGGCCGACGACGGAATCAGGCACAGGGTGCGCTGGGGTTGATGGCGGCTGCGGTGATAGCGGGTGATGGCCATCAGCCCGGCATATTCACCCTGGGCGCCGGAGTTGGGCTGCATGCAGATCGCATCGAAACCGGTGATCGCGCACAGCCAGCCCTCCAGCTCGTCGATCATCGCCTTGTAGCCCTGCACCTGTGCAGCCGGTGCGAAGGGATGCAGCAGGGCAAAGCCAGGCCAGGTGATGGGAATCATCTCGCTGGTGGCGTTGAGTTTCATGGTGCACGAGCCCAGCGGGATCATCGACTGGTTCAGCGCCAGGTCCTTGCTCTCCAGCTGCTTGAGGTAACGCAGCATCTCGGTTTCGCTGTGGTGCAGGTTGAACACCGGGTGTTCGAGCAGCGGCGTGCTGCGCACCAGAGTGTCCGGCACTGCCGGGGGCAGGGGCTGCTGGTCGAGGGTCGCAACATCCAGCCCGTGGTCGACACCGAGGAAGATGTCGAACAGTTTGAGCACCGTCGCTTCGTCACAGGTCTCGTCCAGGCTCACGCCCAGATGCCCGCGCCCTAGAATGCGCAGGTTGATGCGTGCTTCTTCGGCACTTTCGATGATCGCGGCCTGGGTGCCGCCAACGTCGAGGGTGAGGGTGTCGAAGAAGTGCTGATTGAGGCGCTTGATGCCCTTGGACTGCAGCCCGGCCGCCAGGATCTGGGTCAGGCGCTGCACACGCTGGGCAATGCGCCGCAGGCCTTCGGGGCCATGGTAGACGGCGTAGAAACCGGCGATATTGGCCAGCAGTACCTGGGCGGTACAGATGTTGGAATTGGCCTTCTCGCGGCGGATGTGTTGCTCGCGGGTCTGCAGGGCCATGCGCAGGGCGGTGTTGCCGCGGGCATCGCGGGACACGCCGATGATGCGTCCGGGCATCGCCCGCTTGTAGTCGTCACGACAGGCAAAGTACGCCGCATGAGGCCCGCCATAGCCCATCGGCACACCGAAGCGCTGGCTCGAGCCGAGCACTACGTCGGCCCCGGTTTCGCCAGGCGGCGTCAGCACCACCAGGCTCAACAGGTCGGCGGCAACGCAGGCCAGCGCCTGCTGGCCATGCAACTGCTCGATCAACGGCCGCAGGTCGCGGACCTCGCCATGGGTGTCGGGGTACTGCAGCAGCGCACCGAATACCTGATGCTTGCCCAGGTTCTCCAGCGAATCGACGATCAGCTCGAAGCCGAAACCTTCGGCACGGGTTCGCAAGACCGAGAGCGTCTGGGGGTGACAGTGTTCGTCGGCGAAGAACGCATTGCTCTTGCTGCGTGCGACCCGCTTGGCCAGGGCCATGGCCTCGGCGGCGGCCGTCGCCTCATCGAGCAACGAGGCGTTGGCCAGCGGCAGGCCGCTGAGGTCGATGATCATCTGCTGGAAATTGAGCAGCGCCTCGAGGCGGCCTTGGGCTATCTCCGGCTGATACGGTGTGTAGGCGGTGTACCAGCCGGGGTTTTCCAGCACGTTGCGCAGGATGACGGTTGGCGTGACGGTACCGTGATAGCCCATGCCGATCAGGCTGGTCCACACCTGGTTCTGCCCGGCGTATCCGGCCAGTCTGGCCAGGGCTGCCTGCTCGTCGAGGGCCGGGGGCAGGTCAAGCGGGCGACCGAAACGGATACCTGGCGGGACGGTCTGCTCGATCAGGGCATCGCGACTGGCGACCCCCAGGGCCGCGAGCATGGCGCTCTGTTCGCGGGCATCCGGGCCCAGATGACGCTGCAGAAAAGGGTTGGGTACTTGCAGTTGCAGCAGGGATGGCGACTGGGACATGGCGATCTTCTCTTCCTGGACCAGTTCTCGTGGAGACTTACAAGTCTAGGAAGGGATCGACGACAGTGCGGAAAAACTTGCGTACAGGGCTGCATTGCAGCCCTGTTCAGATCAGATCAACCCCCTACGCGGAAGCGATCCACTTCCTGACGCAACTGCCCGGCCAGGCCCTCGAGCTCCTTGGCCGTGGCCGCCAGCTCATTGGCTACGTCGTGCTGCTCGCTGTTGGCCTGGGCGATGCTCTGCAGGTTACGGCTGAGCAGGTTCGCGGTGCTGCTCTGCTCCTGGGTCGCAGTGCTGATGGCGGTGAACTGTTCGCCCGCCGCGCGGCTCTGCTCGTCGATGCGCGCCAGTGCCTCGGCGACCTTTTCGTTGCGTTCCAGGCCTTCCTGCATCAGGCGATTGCCCTGCTCCAGGGTGCTGATCGCATGCCCGGTCTGCTGCTGGATACTGGCGATCATTCCGGAAATTTCATCGGTGGCCTGGCGGGTTCTCGCGGCCAGGCCACGTACTTCGTCGGCAACCACGGCGAAGCCACGGCCCTGCTCGCCAGCGCGGGCCGCCTCGATGGCGGCGTTGAGCGCCAGCAGGTTGGTCTGCTCGGCAATCGCGGTGATGACCCCGACGATGCCGCCGATTTCCTGCGAACGCGCGCCCAGGCTGTCCATCACTGTGGCGGTGCCACCCAGCGCCTCGGCGATCTGCTTGAGCGAGACGGACGCCTGGTCCATGGCGCTGCGGCCGATGCGCGTCTGCTGGGCATTGTCCTGGGCCATGCGCTCGGTGCCGGCCATGTTCTCGGCGATGTTCATCGAGGTGGCGCTGAACTCCTCGACGGCGCCAGCCATGCTGGTGATCTCGCCTGACTGCTGCTCCATGCCCTCGCAGGCACCGGACGAAAGCCCGGCCAGGGAGCGCGAGCGCGCGCTGACCTGCTCGGAAGCACTGCGAATGTGCTCGACCATGGTCGCCAGGGCATTCCCCATCTGGTTGAAGCTGCGCGCCAACTGGCCGATCTCGTCTTCGCTGGTCACCGCCAGGCGTGCACTGAGGTCACCCGCGCCCAGGGCTTCGGCCTGGCGCACCAGGTCGTCCAGTGGGCGAAGCTTGCGCCGCAGCAGCCAGAGCGTGGCGAGCACGGCCAGGACCATCGCCAGCAGGCTGCCGATCGCCAGGCGTAGGCCGACACTCCAGGTCACGTCGCGAATTTCCGCCTCGGGCATGCTCGCCACCACGGTCCACGGCCCCTCGGCAAAGGGCTCGACCACGCTGAACAGTTGCTGCTGGCCGTTGGTCCAGAAGCGGCCTTTGTCGCCCAGGCCGGCCACAGCGGCAACGGCAGCCTGCGCATCGGCCACACCCGCAGGCGGCACCAGCCACTGCCCCTGGTTGTCGAGCAGCGCCAGCGAGCCGGTCTGGCCGATGCGGAAGCGCTTGAGATTGGCGAACTGCGCGTTCTGCGCATCGGTGTAGTCGAAACCGACGAATAGCACGGCGATCACGCGGCCGCTGGCATCGCTCACCGGCACGTAACGGGTCATGTAGTTACGGTCGAACAGCACCGCACGCCCTACATACATCTGCCCGGCGAGCAGCTTGCTGTAGGCCGGGTGCTGGCGGTCCAGCTGGGTGCCAATGGCCCGGCTCCCGTCCTGTTTCTTGAGGTTGGTGGTGATGCGCACGAAGTCGTCGCCGCTGCGCACGAACAGCGTCGCGATGCCGGCGGTCATCTGCTGGAATTCATCGACTACCCGAAAGTCGTTGTTCATCAGCTGATCGCCCAGGTACAGGGCAGGCGTGGCCTGGCCGGCCACCTGCACGGTCTCGCCGGCATGCAGCGACAGGCCCGAGGCGAAGCGGCGCTCGAACAGGCCACTCAGGCGCTGGGTGTTGTCCTTGAGCGAGCCGTGGAAGGTGTCGAGCTGGTCGGCCAGCAGCCGCGCTTCACTGGCCAGGTGTTGCTGGCGGGTGGCGAGGTTGGCGTCGTCCAGCGAGCGCAGGGCGAACAGGGTACTGCCGGTGATCACCAGCGCCAGCACGATGGCGAGGGCGACGCCGAGTTGCGAGGCAATCCGGGCACGGGGTCGAGACATGGCGAAGCTCCTGGCAAGAGGCCGGGATCATCCTGATCACGCTGACCACCCGCTTTATTATTGAACGGGAAATCGCGCCCTCTTCCGGGACGCTGGTGCTAGTAGATCGGCGTCGCGGAGGAATACTTGAGTGTCGGACCGGGAAATACGCAAACGTTTTCCACGCGATGTGATCGTGGCGTCTGCTTCGCGGGCAAGCCCGCTCCTACAGGTTCAGTGGGACCTGGACTAGCACTTCCAAGGCCGCTACCAGGCCCACGAATACCGCGACGCGGTGCCACTCACTGCGCCGCTGTCGCCTTCCAGCCGCCACCCAAGGCCAGGAACACACCGATCTGCCCCATCGCCACCTGGGTATTGGCCGCCGCCAATTGCGCACGCACGTCGGTATAGGCGCGGGTCGCCTGCAGGTCGGCAAGGAATGACTCACGCCCGGCCTCATAGCGGCGATGGGTCTGGTCGGCCGCTTCCTGCGCCGAGCGCTCGGCATCGGCCAGTGCTTCGCGACGGTCCAGCAGGGCGCTGTACTGCGCCAGGCGGGTCTGGGTTTCGCGGATGGCGTTGAGCACCACGCCATCGAAATGCGCCAGCGCGGCCTGGGTCGAGGCTTCGGCTTCGCGAATCCGGGCACGGGTGCCGTTGGTGGGGATGGCCCAGCTGATCTGCGGGCCAAAGCCCCAGCGGTTGGTCGAAGGCTCGCCGAGGTTTTCGAGAATGCCGATGGTGCCGACCTGGGCGCCAATGCTGATGTTCGGATACAGGGCGCCGGTGGCCACGCCAATGGTCGCAGTGGCAGCCGCCAGTTGGCGCTCGGCCTGACGCACGTCGGGACGGCGCTTAAGCAGCGCCGCGCCATCGCCCACCGGAATCAGTTGGGCCAGATGCGGCAGCTCGGCGCACTCGGCGGTGCCCGGCGGCAACTGGTCGACCGGTTTGGCCAGCAATGCGGCGAGGGTATAGAGCCCGGCCTCGCGCTCGGCCTTGAAGCGCGGCAACTCGGCGCGCAACGACTTGAACTGGGTTTGCGAGCGGGTGACCAGGGTCTCGTCGCCACGGCCAGCATCGCGCAGACGCTGGTTCAACTGCACGCTTTGCTGCTGCAGGTCGAGCGATTCGCGGGCGATGTGGTATTCCTCATTGGCCGAGCACACCTGGGTGTAGGCCTTGACCACATCGGCCACCAGGGTGATGCGCGCAGTGTCGGCAGCGGCCTGAACCGCGTCGGCATTGGCCTTGGCAGCTTCGGTGCCACGCTTGAAGGTGCCCCACAGGTCGAACTGGTACGAGGCGCTGAGAATCGCCTCGCCGATGTTGGCCACCGGCACTTTTTCCGGCAGCAGGAAAGCTTCGCCAGACTCCTGCAGGCGCTGGGCGCCGGCCTTCGCGCCGCCGCTGAAGCCCCCCTGCGACTCGGCGACCTCGACCTGCGCGCGAGCCTTGGCGATGTTCGCCGCAGCCACGCGCAGCTCGGTGTTGGCGCTCAACGCCTGGCGCACCAGCGCATTGAGACGCGGGTCCTGGTACAACTGCCACCAGTCATCCGGCACCGGCGCCGACACCACGCTCGCGGCATCCTGACGCAATGGGCCGTTCAGGTCGCTGCGCTGCACCGCGGCATCCTCGGGGACCTGGTAATCGGGACCGACCATGGCGCAGGCACCCAGCGACAACGCCAACCCTGCAAGCATCAGGCGTTTCATGGCCGCTGGTCCTCGATGATCGACACCGTGGCGGTACGCCCGGCGATCATGCGGAAATCTGCCGGCACCTCATCGAAGGCGATGCGCACCGGGATCCGCTGGGCCAGGCGCACCCAGCTGAATGCCGGGTTGACGTTGGGCAGCAGATTGGCGCCACTGACGCGGTCACGGTCCTCGATCCCTGCCGACAGGCTTTCGACATGACCGCGCAGGCGTGTGTCATCGCCCATCACGCGGATGTCCACGGCATCGCCGACATGGATGCCACTGAGCTTGGTTTCCTCGAAGTAGCCATCGACATGGTACGAGGCGCTGTCGACCACCGACAGCACCGGTCGGCCCGCAGTGACGAACTCATGGGCCCGCGGAGCGCGGTCGTTGAGGTAGCCGTCCACCGGGCTGCGCACCACCGAACGGTCGAGGTTGAGCTGGGCGGTATCGACCGCCACCTGCGCCTCGCTCACCGCCGAGCGGGCACGAGCCTCGCGCGACTGGCTCTCTTCGAGCTGCTCGGCCGCCACCAGGTTGCCCAGCTTGCGATTGCGCCGGGTTTCGCGGGCGGCCTGGGCCAGGGTTTCCTCGCGCTCGGCCAGGGTCGCCTGGGCCTGGCGCAAGGCCAGGCCAAAGCGGTCCTGATCGATGGTGAACAGCACGTCACCACGCTTGACCACCTGGTTGTCGCGCACCTCGACCTTCTGGATCAGCCCGGACACATCCGGGGCGATCTGGATCACGTCGGCGCGGATATGGCCGTCGCGGGTCCAGGGCGCGAACATGTAGTACACGACCATCTGCCAGACCAGCACGGCCGCGAAGGTCACCACCAGCAATGTCAGGACCACACGGCCCAAGGTCAACAACGGTTTTTTCATGGCAGCATCAGGCTTCGGCAAAAGTGATCCACCGCACCCAGCAGTACGGCGTAGAGAGCAACGTTGAACAACGCCCGGTGCCAGACCAGGCGGTAGAAATGCAGGCGCACCAGCACAGCGTGCACGCCCAGGAACAGCAGGTAGGTGGCAAACATCATCACCAGCAGCGTGGGCAGGAACACCCCGCTGATATCCAGTTCACCGATCACAGCGGCGCTCCGTCGATTCCAGGTGGCAGTTGCGGTTGTTCGACCGGCTCGAGCATCACCTCGACGCCCGGCAACAGCGCCAGACGCAAGCCGGCCAGGGCATGCAGCAGGTGAACGCGGGGCTCGCCGCGCTCGTTCAGCTCGTCCAGTGCCAACGCCAGGCGTGCCCGCTCCATGTTGCGCAGCAGCGCTGCAGGTGCGTGCAGGCGCTCGCCGGCACGCAGGCAGCTCGAGTAGTGACCACCGACTTCCTCGATGACCGTCTGCAAGCGCTGGCGGGCCTGCTGGCCGACACGCGGCATGTAGGCCAGCAGGTCGAGCAGGTTCAGGCCCACACGCAGGTCGCGCAGGGCAACGCCGCTGTCCTGGCCGGTCTGCGACAGGCGCGGCAGATGCTGCATCAGGCGGTCGAGCATCTGCACGCCGACCCTGCGCTGTTCGGCCAGGGTCGCAGGCTCGGTCATCTCGACGATGTCGCGCCAGGTGAAGCGGGTCATGCGCTTGGCGGCCAGCTCCACACCGAACGGGCGCACCACCAAGGTCCAGATGAAGGCAAACAGCAGCCCGACCGGGCCTGCCAGGTTGGCATTGAGGAAGGTGAAGAAGTCGGCGTCGTAGGCGCCCTGGATGCTGATGAAGGTCGAGGTGTTGACGATGGTCAGCAGGGTGCCGAGGTAGAAACGCGGCTGCACGGTGAGGGTGCCGACCACGATGAAGGGTACGGCGAATGCCAGCACCAACATCGGGAAGTCGTGCAGGTTCGGCAGCACCAGGAACAGGTAGACGCTGGAGAAGATCACCGACATCAGCGTCCAGAAGAAAAAGCGGTAGATCTGCGGCGCCGGGTCGTCCATCGCCGCAAAGAAGCTGCAGGCCACGGCGGCGAGGATCACGGCACTGGCGCCGTCGTTCCACCCCAGGCCGATCCACAGGCCACAGGCGACGACGATCGCGGTGACGGTGGAGAACACCGAATACAGCATCAGGCCGCGGTCGAAGAATGGCGTCAGGCGGCCCAGCCGCCAATGACGGTAGACCGCACGCCAGGGCTTGGTGTCGTCCAGGCGCAGGGCATGCTGTAGGGTGCAGCAATCCTGCCAGAGATCGAGCCATTCGCTGAGGCGGTAGAGGGCGTTGGACAGCAGCAGGGCATGGCGCTGATCGAGCGCATCGGCGTGCGGTTGCAGGCGGTCGATCTGCTCGTGCAGCGCGGTCCAACGCGCGACCGAAGCGCTGTCGGCAGTGCCCTTGAGCCACTCTCGGGCCGATGCCAGCAGCGGCTGGACTTGTGCGAACTGCTCCGGCGCGCGACCTTCGAGGGCGACCAGCGCATCATCAAGGGCATCGATCACCGGCAGCAGGTGGATCATGCGGCCGCGCAGTTCCCGGGCGTTCTTCACGGTGTGCGGGCCGGCGCCTTCGTGGCCGAGCTGGCCGATCATCAGCTCCAGGCTGTTGAAAGTGGCAACCATCGAGCCGCGCAGGCCCGCGACCTTTCCGGCGTCAGTGTCTCGGCTCAGGTACAGATCGCTGTAGCGGATCGCCTCGCCAAACCAGGTGCCCGTGGCGCCCACCACCACCGGCGCCAGGCGACGCGGCCAGAAGATCGCACCCACCACCGCGGCGCAGACGATGCCAAGGCAGATTTCCTGCGCCCGCGACGAGGCGACATCGAACACCGCGAGCGGGTTGTCGACCACGGCCAGGGCGATCATCGGCAATGTGTAGCCGGCCAGCATCAGCATGTAATTGTTGGCCGTGCGCAGGTTCAGCGAAAGGAACAGCAAGGTGCCGGTCCACAGGGCGATGGCGATGCTCAGCAACAACGGTGACTGCACCAGCGGCGGCACCAGCAGCACCGCGCCGCCAGCACCGAGCAGCGTGCCGACTGCGCGGTACAAGGCCTTGGAACTGGTGGGGCCGACGAAGGGGCTGGACACGATATAGACCGTGGCCATCGCCCAGTAGGGGCGCGGCAGTTGCATCAGCAAGGCGATGTACAGGGCAATCATCGACGCGGCGAAGGTACGCACGCCGTAGAACCAGTCGCGCGCCGGCGGTACCGAACTGAAGAAGCCGTTCACACCGGCGTCCCCTGTGCAGCGACTTCGAAGGCGTGGATGACCCGCAGGGTGGCTTCCAGGTCGGCGGCCGAGATACCGTGCAGCACCTCGCGGCGCAGACGTACCAGCTCGCGCTCGATGGATTCGGCCAGGGTGCGGCCTTCGGCGGTCAGGCTCAGCGCCTTGGCACGTCGGTCGAGCGGATCCTCGGTGCGGCACACCAGCCCGGCCTTGCACAGTTGGTCGAGCAGACGCACCAGCGACGGGCTTTCCAGGCCCGCGGCCTGGGCCACGGCCACCTGGTGCACACCATCGCCCAGGCGCACGATCATCAGCAACGGCACCGCACAGGCTTCGGAGATGCCATAGCCGGTCAGTGCGGCATGGCAGATGCGCCGCCAGTGGCGACCGGCAACGACCATGCCGCTGCTGACTTTCAGGTGCAGTGCGTCGAGTGTCATGTGGAAGAACCGAGGATATTCATAGTTTGCTAACTATCAATATACGCCCAGCCCTCCCCCCTTCGTCAACCGGGGGCGATGAACAGTGTGCTTGTGGGAGCGGGCTTGCCCGCGAAGGCCTCACCACCACCCCAACGGACTCAAGGCTGAACCTGGTCCTCCAGCTTCATGGTCAAGGCCAGGGTGCTGCCCAGCGCGATCGCCTGGTCGCGCCACTCCAGGTAGCGTCCTTCATCGCTGCGACTGAAATGCACCGCCAGCTCCTCGGCCGCCTGCATCACCCCCGCCCCCGCGGCAAGCTCCAG
Organism: Pseudomonas sp. NBRC 111143; assembly: GCF_001320965.1. Classification (NCBI taxonomy): domain Bacteria; kingdom Pseudomonadati; phylum Pseudomonadota; class Gammaproteobacteria; order Pseudomonadales; family Pseudomonadaceae; genus Pseudomonas; species Pseudomonas sp. NBRC 111143. The sequence continues at coordinate 29,038 of NZ_BCBT01000060.1, forward strand.
CCAGTACAGCGCCGCCCGCGTATCCGACTCGACATGCAGTCCATGCAACAGCCGGTAGCCCACCTCGAACCGGCAACGTGCCTCGCCACGCTGGGCCCCGCGCAGGAACCACTGGTATGCCTCGGCCGGGTTTACCTCCCAGTCCTGATCGGCATCGCAGACTTCTTCCTCGTACAGGTCGCCCAGGGCCGCAGCAGCGTGCGACAGGCCACGTTCGAAAGCATGCCGGTAATGCTCCGCGGCGGTGGCATAGCACACCGTCACACCCTTGCCGAAATAGTGCTGCTGCCCCAGGTTGAACCAGGCTGCGGCGTTGCCCTGCAGCGCGGCCATGCGCAGCAGATGGCTGGCCAGCGCCGTGTCGGCGCGCCAGTAGCGGCCATTGAGCCAGATCCAGCCCAGGTCGTTGAGCACCGCGGCATTGCCCTCCAGTGCCTGGTGCCGCAGGTCGGTGTAGATCGCCTGCACATCCACTGCCTCGTCCAGACGGCTCACCAGCGCAGAGCGCTCACCCAGCACCGCCCACTGGGTGGGCATGCCGACGCCAGCGAACAGGCGCAGGTGTCGCCGGGGAATGGCTGGCGCAGGCACGATGCGCTCGGGCAGGAGACGGGCGAGCAGCGAATGGATATTGCTGACAGCAGACATGTTCATCCTCATTGAACGTCCCACAGTTCCGACCTCGACTGTGATGAGGCGATTCTGCGCGACGACACGACGAAACCTGTCGCGAACGATTCACCTCGACGCAACCAAATCGCGGATCCGCGATCTCAGCGCAAAGTAGCGAATTGCCATCTGCCGCGGTGCCCGCCATGCTAATGCCGCAAGCCTAGACAAGGACGTTACCCTTTGCCGTTCGCCACTACCCGCGCCACCCTCAGCCGCCAGTGGGCGCTGCTGCGTCAATTGCCCAGTCGCTCACCGGGAGTCACCAGCGCCGAACTGGTCTGGCGCCTGCGCGATGTCGGCTTCAATGTCAGCAAGCGTACGGTCGAGCGCGACCTCAACGAGCTGTCGCTGATCTTTCCGCTGGAGCGCAATGACAAGAGCATTCCATTCGGCTGGCATTGGTCGGCCAGCGCCATGGGCGAGCCGCGTGGCAATTTCGACTTGCTCGACTACCTGCGTGGCGACCCGCAGCAGCCCCGTCAGGGCACGGGGCTGGAACTGCAGGCGTGGGTCAGCGATCAGCTGGCGCGACAGCTGCGAGAAGTGCCGTTGAGCGCGAACATGCAGTTGACGGCGCTGCACCATGGCCATCGACTGCGGGCGACAGTAGAAGACGGCTGGACGTTACGCTGGTGGGTATTGGGCCAGGGTGAGGCCGTGGTGGTCGAGCAGCCGGAAGCCCTGAGAGATGAGATTCACAAGACGCTGAGTAATGCGGCCGCCCGATACCTGACCTGATAACACGGAAACAGGCACCCAACCTGCTTGCGCGCGGAATTACCTCTGCATCCCCCAACGCCGTACGGTCAACCGCTCGAGGGTATTGAACACCAGGCCCTCCACCAGCAAGCCGATCAGGATCACCACCGCCAACCCGGCAAACACCTTGTCGGTATACAGCTCGTTGCGGTTCTGGAAGATGTACCAGCCCAGCCCGCCCTTGCCGCTGCTGGCGCCGAACACCAGCTCGGCGGCGATCAGGGTGCGCCAGGCGAAGGCCCAGCCGATCTTCAGACCCGAGAGAATCGACGGCAATGCCGCCGGCACCAGGATGTGCAGCACCAGGCGCAACCCACGCAGGCCATAGTTGCGCCCGGCCATGCGCAGGGTCTCGGACACCCCGAGAAAGCCCGCGTAGGTGTTGAGCGCCAGTGCCCAGAGCACCGAGTGCACCAGCACGAAGATCAGGCTGTTGTCGCCCAAGCCAAACCACAAGAGGGCTAGCGGCAACAGTGCGATGGCCGGCAGTGGGTTGAACATGGAGGTCAGGGTACCCAGCAGGTCGCGGCCGAACTGGGTCGAGACCGCCAGGCTGGTCAAACCGAAGGCCAGTACGATCCCGAGCACATAGCCCTTGAGCAGCACCACCAGCGAGACCCCGACTTTCGCCGGCAGCTCGCCACTGACCATCCCGTCCCAGAACGCCACCGCCGTTTGCAGAAAGGTCGGCAGCAGCAGGTCGTTGGCGGTGTAGCGCGCCACCGCCTCCCAGATCAAGGCGAGCAGCACAAGAATCACGGTCTTGCGCAACCAGGCCTGTTGCCACAGACGTTGGGCAAGCGGCAGATCACGCTCCAGCGAAAGCCCTGGCAGGGGCTGCAACGGCACTTCGTATTCCTGGCGTGCAGGTGTGGTCGTCATGCGCAGGCTCCTCCTGTCAGTAAGCGATGCGGATATCGTTGAAGCCCAGGTCCGAAGCCTGCTCCGGCTCACCGGCTTCGTCGAACAGCAGGCGATGGATACGCCGGGCGCTGGCCTGGAAATCGCTGCCACCCAGGCTGCCCAGATCGTATTGGTGGCTGTGCACCTCGGCCCGTACCCGTCCCGGATGCGGCGACAGCAAGAGGATGCGGTTGCCCACCACCAGCGCCTCCTCGATAGAGTGGGTGACGAACAGCAGCGTGAATCGCACCTCTTCCCACAACAGCAGCAATTCTTCCTGCATCTTGCGCCGGGTCAGGGCGTCGAGCGCGGCGAAGGGCTCGTCCATCAGCAGCACCTTCGGCTGCGTGGCCAACGCGCGGGCAATCGCCACGCGCGCCTTCATGCCGCCAGACAAGGTGTGCGGGTAGGCATCGGCGAAGGCGGCCAGGCCGACCTTCTCCAGATAGTGCAGCGCCCGCGCCTCGGCCTCGGCGCGCTTGAGTTGGCCAGAGACCAGCAGCGGAAACATGACGTTCTGCTTGACCGTCTTCCATGGCGGCAACTGGTCGAACTCCTGGAACACGACAATGCGGTCAGGACCTGGGCCCTTGACCGGCTGGCCCTGCAACAGGATCTGCCCTTCGCGCGGCTCGATGAAACCGGCCACGGCCTTGAGCAAGGTCGACTTGCCGCACCCGGACGGGCCCAACAGTACGAAGCGGTCGGCGCGATCGACTTCGAAGCTGACCTGGTGAGTAGCCCGCACCACGCGCTGCGCGGTGCGGTATTCGAGGCTGAGATTGTCCACCTTGAGCAGCGGTGGGGTGTCGACACGGCTCAGGTTGCTGGCCGTGTGGCCTGGCAATGGGGCGGTCATGGTCGATCAGCTCCCTTGCAATGGGCGCTCATCCTGGAAGAAGTAGTCCTTCCACGACTCGGGCTTGTGCTTGATGGCGCCGACCCGGTAGAGGAATTCGGCCAGTGGGTAAGTGTTCTTCGGCGTGATGGTGAACTCGTACTGCGGGTTGTCGATCAGCTTGATCAACGCGTTGCGATCGATCTTGGCCTTGGTCACGCGGATGTAGGTATCGGCGGCTGCGGCCTTGTCTTTCTGGGCGAAGTCGGCGGCTTCGGCGAGCGCATCGACGAACGCCTTGTAGGTCTTGGGGTTGTCCTTGCGGAACTTCTCGGTGGCGAACAGCAGGGTTGGCGAGTTGGGGCCGAGCAGGTCGTAGCTGTTGAGCACGATGTGCACGTTCTTGTTGGCCAGCGCCTGGTCCTGGAACGGTGGGTTGGAGAAATGCCCGTTGAGTTCGGTGCCGCCGGCCAGCAGCGCGGCTGTGGCATCTGGATGCGGCACGGCCAGGGTGTACTTGTCGAGGCGGTTGTACTCCTTGTCGCCCCACTGCTTGGCCGCCGCGTATTGCAGGAAGCGCGACTGTACCGAAACACCCACCGCAGGCACGGCGATACGGTCCTTCTCGGAAATGTCGGCGATGGTCTTCACATTGGGGTTGCTGCTGACCAGGTAGTACGGGAAGTTGCCCAGCGAGGCCACGGCCTTGACGTTCTGCCGGCCGTAGGTGCGATCCCAGACGGTGAGCAACGGCCCGACGCCGGCGCCGGCGATATCCACAGAGCCCGACAGCAACGCATCGTTGATCGCCGCGCCCCCGGAAAGCTGCGCCCAGTCGACCTGAATGTCGATGCCCTGCTCCTTGCCGTGCTTCTCGATCAGTTGCTGGTCACGAACGACGTTGAGCAACAGGTACACGATGCCGAACTGCTCGGCGATACGGATCTTGCCTTCGGCCTGGGCCACCGCCGGCGCCGCGAGGCCGCCTACGATCAGGCTGGCGCCCAGGCCGATGCTGGCCGCCAGGCGGCTGATGGATTTACGCATGATGAGGGTCCTCAGTCGTCAGAACGGGGCATCGCCCTGGATGGTGGTGCGGTAGAGCTTGCGGCGCAGGTGCGCGGGGCAGCCGGCGGCCAGGTGGATCAGCGAACGGTTGTCCCAGAACACCATGTCGTGGGGCTGCCAGGCGTGGCGGTAGATGTTCTGCTCAAGCACGCTCAGGGCGTAGAGCTGCTGCAGTACATCGCGGCTTTCGTCATCGGGCAGGCCGACGATGCGAGTGGTGAAGCCCTCACTGACGAACAGCGCCTTGCGGCCGTTCTCCGGGTGAGTGCGTACCACCGGGTGGATGACTTCGTTGACCTGGGCCAGTTGCTCGGCGGTCAGGGTCGGGCGCCAGTTGCCCTCGAACTTGGTTTCCGAATAACGAGCGGTATAGGAATGCGCAGCGCTGCGTCCCTCGACCACCTTGCGCAGCGCATCGGGCACAGCGTCCCAGGCCTTGTGCATGTCGGCGAACAGGGTGTCGCCGCCCTCGCTGGGCAGTTCCTGGGCGTGCAGCATCGAACCGAGGCTCGGCAGCTCTCTGTAGGAGAGGTCCGAATGCCAGAACTTGCCGGCATCACCCAGGCCAATGTTGCGACCGTCTTCGATGATGTTGGAAACGATCAGAATCTCGGGATGGTTTTCCAGCAGGAACTGCTTGAGCACATGGATCTGCAGTACGCCGAAACGGCGGCTGAAGGCGATCTGCTGTTCGGGGGTGATGCGCTGGTCGCGGAACACCAGGACGTGATGGTCCAGATGGGCGCGATGAATGCGGTTGAAATCTTCGGCGTTGACCGGCCGGGACAGGTCCAGCCCAATGATCTCGGCACCCACGGCACCGGAGAACGGGCGGATTTCGAAGCGTTGCGGCTGTGCGCTGTCGATGGACGACAAGGCGTTCGAGGCGGCTGACATTGTTCACTCCCACGCAGTGCGCGACTTTCAGGGGCGCGCATCGATTCAGAAACGCACGGGGATTTCCCGTGTGGGTTCGAGTCGTGCGGCGCGCCGATTGGTCGGCAGGTACGCAGTGGGAGTGACTATAAAGTCATAAGAATGGAAATTTAAATATCTTTAGAGAATATGCATATACGGGCTGTGATGGCCTGGCGAAAAAGCTGCGATAACGATTTACCGTACAAGCGGCGGTTCGTCGCTCCCCCAGGGATTGGGCTGGTCATTAGATTTCGAACAAGACAGTTGCTCCTAGAGCTACGCAACTTCTGAATACTGCGGTGTTACTTGTGGGAGCGGGCTTGTCCCGCGATCACCGGCGAAGCCGGTGCCATGCAGCACGGTATCTGATTCGCGGGCAAGCCCGCTCCCCAGGGATTGGGCTGGCCTTTAGATTTTGAGCAAGACAGTTGCTCGGACAAGGAAAGAGCCGGGTCGTTATCACCGCTCGCGCAACGCCTCGGAGCGCGCCTTGATGATCGGCTTGAGCAGGTAGCTCATGATGGTCTTCTTGCCGGTAAGGATATCCACCGTGGCGACCATGCCGGGGATGATCAGCAGCGGCTTCTCGTCAGAGCCCAGGTGGCTCCTGTCGGTGCGCAGCTTGATCAGGTAGTAGGTGGTCTTCTTGTCTTCGTCGGTGATGGTGTCGGCACCGATCTGCTCGAGCTTGGCCTTCATGCCGCCATAGATGGTGTAGTCGTAGGCGGTGAATTTCACCGTGGCCTCCTGGCCGGGGTGCAGGAAGGCGATATCCTTGGGCAGGATCTTCGCCTCTACCACCAGCGTATCGTCCAGCGGCACGATCTCGATGATGTCGCTGCCCGGCTGGATCACGCCGCCGATGGTGTTCACCAGCAGTTGCTTGACGATACCGCGCACAGGCGATGTGACCATGGTGCGGTTGACCCGGTCATCCAGCGCCTTGCTGGTGGCCGTAGCCTTGTTCAGCTCGGTGCGAGCCTCGTTGAGCTGGGTGAGCGCCTCGCTGCGGAACTTGCCGCGGGTCTCCTCGATCTTGCTCTGCACTTCCTTGATCGCCGCTTCGGCACGGGGAATGGCCAGGGCGGTAGAGTCCATCTGGCCACGGTTCTCGACTTCGGCGCGACGCAGGCGCAGCACCTCGACCTGCGAGATCGCCCCCTGGGCCACCAGCGGCTCGGACATGGAGATTTCCTGGCGCAGCAACTGCAGGCTGTTGGCGTACTGGGCGCGCTTGGAGTTGAACTCGCGCAGTTCCTGCTGCTTCTGCACCAGTTGCTGCTCCAGACCACTGATCTCGTCATGCAACTGCTGGCGTCGGCTCTGGTACAGCGACTGCTCGCTGGCAGCCTGGCTCGGCGCGGCCTTGCGCAGTTCTTCATCGATCTGCAGCGGCGTGTCGTCGACCTCGGCGCTCAGGCGCTGCACGCGCAGGGCCATGGCCAGGCGCGAGGCCTCGGTCTCGTCGACGTTGGAGGCGAAGCGGGTTTCGTCCAGACGCAGCAGCGGTTGGCCGACTTCGACGATCTCGCCTTCCTTCGCGTAGATCTGCGCGACGATGCCGCCCTCGAGGTTCTGCACCTTCTGTACCTTGGACGAAGGAATAGCCTTGCCTTCACCGCGCGTCACTTCATCGATGGGCGCAACGCTGGCCCATACGATCAGGAACACGAAGAAGGCAATCACGCCCCAGATGGTCAGGCGCACGATGCGCGGCGCATCCTCGATCAGCGCCTTGTTGACCTCTGGCAGCGGCTGGCCTGCCAGCGATTCGGAGCCTTTGAAATAGCGGCGCAGGTTGTCCTTGAAACGCCCGAAATCCAGCTTATGCAACACTGATCTGCCCCTTCTTCAGCGCTTCCATGACGGCGGCTTTCGGGCCATCCGCGACGATCTGTCCACGATCGATGACGATCAACCGGTCCACCAGCGACAGCAACGATGCCCGGTGCGTGACCAGCAACACGGTCTTGCCTTCGATCACCGCACCCAGGCGCTGCTTGAGGCGCTCTTCGCCGGTGTTGTCCATGGCACTGGTGGGTTCGTCGAGCAGCAAGATCTGCGGATTGAGCAGCAGCGCACGGGCCAGGGCGACGTTCTGGCGCTGGCCGCCGGAGAGATTCTGGCCGCGCTCGCCAACCTGCAGCTCATAGCCGTCGGGGTGAAGACGGGCGAATTCATGCACGCCGGCCAACTCTGCTGCCTGCAGGATCAGCTCATCCTCGATGTAGCGGGCGCCGCTGACCAGGTTGTCGCGCAGGGTCCCGGCCAGCAGTTGGATATCCTGGGGCACATAGCCGATGTTGTGGCGCAACTCGCTGACGTCGATCTGGCGGATATCGACGCCATCGACCAGCAGCGAGCCGCCGTCGGCTTCATAAAGGCCGACGATCAACTTGGCCAGCGAGCTCTTGCCCGAACCACTGCGGCCGATGATGCCGACCTTCTCGCCAGGTCGAATGACCAGGTTGATGCCCTTGAGCGCCTGGTTCTGCTGGTTCGGATAGGTGAACTCGACGCCGCGGAACTCAACCGCACCCTGCAGCACCTGGCGGCTCAGCGGACGCTCTTCGAAATTGCGCTCCTGGGGCAGCTCCATCATCTGGTCGGTGGCGACCATGGTCACCTTGGCCTGCTGGTAGCGGGCCAGCAGACCATTGAGCTGGCCCAGCGGGCCAAGCGCGCGACCACTGAGCATGTAGCAGGCCACCAGGCCGCCCATGCTGAGGTTGCCGTCGATGATCAGGTACACGCCAACGCAGATCATCGCCACACCGGCGAGCTGCTGGATCAGCATGGTGATGTTCATCGCCAGGCCCGACAGTACCTTGACCCGCAGTTCGAGGCGGCTGAGGGTGCCGAGGGTCTGCTCCCACATGTACTGGCGCTCGCTCTCGGCGTTGTTGACCTTGACCGCATCCAGCCCGGCAAGGGTCTCGATGAGGCTGGACTGGCGCTCGGAAGCCAGCGCCATGGTGCGCTCCATCGTCGCCATCAATGGTTTCTGCAGGGCATAGCCGATGCCCAGGGCCAGCGGGAAGGCCAATACCGGGATCCATACCAGGTGCCCACCGATGATGGCGATCACCGTCAGGATCAGCAGGGTAAACGGCAGGTCGATCAGGCTGGTGAGGGTGAGCGAAGCGAGGAAGTCGCGCAGCCCCTGGAACTCGTGGATGTTCTGCGCAAAGCTGCCGACCCGCGCGGGGCGGTACTTCATCGACATGCCGACGATACGCTCGAACAGCGTCGCGGAAATGATCAGGTCGGTCTTCTTGCCGGCAAGGTCCAGACAGAGGCTGCGCAGCCCCTTGAGGATGAGGTCGAAGACGTAGGCACCGGCGATGCCCACTGCTAGCACCCACAGCGTCGAGGTGGCTTGGTTGGGCACCACGCGGTCATAGACGTTCATCACGAACAGCGGCGCCGCCAGGGCAATCAGGTTGATCACCAGGCTGGCGGCGATGGCGTCGATGTACAGCCATTTGCTGCGCATCAGGGTGTCGCGGAACCAGGAGCGCGCGCGCGGGATCAGGTTACCGTGGTTGACGTCGAACTTGTGCTGCGGCTGGGCGAAGAACACCTTGCCGCTGTAGTCGCTGAGCAGCGCCTCGCGGGTGACCAGCACTTCCCCGCCGTCACTCTCGCTGAGCAACAGGCGTGCGGTGTCTTCATTCTCCCAACCGAGCAGGACGGCACTGCGCCCTTCCTTCAGAAGCAGCATCGCCGGCATGGCGATGCTGGGGATCTGCTCGAGCTTGCGCTGCAGCAGGCGCCCCTGCAACCCCGCGCGAGCTGCGGCACGCGGCAGCAGCTCGACGCTCAGGCGCTGCGCCGGCAGCGGCAGGCCGGTGGTGAGCATGGCCCGGCTGGCGGGTTTCTGGTGCAGGACACACAGGGTCAGCAGGCTGTCCAGTAGCGGATCGTCATGCTGACTGCGTGGATCATGGTTGAGTTGTACTCGACTGACTTCAGATTCCACGCGGCGCTCTCTTCATCCTTGCGGTTGGATAGGACAGGTGCGCCTTCAGTTCATGCCTGGCAGGTTCACCTTTGGCTTCAGGTCGTTCTGTACGACGGTCGCCATGGGGGCTACGACACCCTGGCTCTTCAGCAATTGACCAATGGTCGCCTTGATTCGGTACTGAGTAAACAACTGAGTGTTCTTCACTTCTACCAGACGACGTTGCGCAGTGAAGGTTTCATTCTCGCTGTCGAGCAGGTCAAGCAGGGTTCGCTCGCCCAGGCCGAACTGCTGCTGGTAGGCGCTGCGCACCCGGGTGCTGTGATCGACATACTGCTGGGCGATCGGCAACTGGGCGTTGGCGTTGTCCAGAGCATTCCATGCCAAGCCTAACTCCTCATTGAGCTGACGCAAGGCGTTGTTGCGAATATCCAGCGCCTGGTTGGCCAGATACGACTTCGATTCCAGGTCGGCCTTGTTGCTGCCACCGGCATAAAGGTTGAAGTTCATGCGCAGCATGGCCTGCCACTCATTGTTGTGGCCGACCGAACCGTCGAGGTTGTTGTCTGCCGTCCGTCCGAGCTCTGCATCAAAACGCGGATAGAAACTAGACTTTGCCGCTTCGTATTGCTTCTCGGCGGCAGCGATGTCGGATTCTGCCGAGCGCAGGATCGGGCTGCTCTCGACCATCTGGTGACGAGCCTCGTCCAGGGTGGCCGGCAGCAGGTCGATGAACGGCGCAGGCGTGCTCAGTTCGTCAGGCATTTGCCCGATCACGCTCAGGTAGTTGGTGTTGGCATCGGCCAGGTTGGTCTGCTCGGTGATCAGGTTGTTACGCGCCTGCGCCAGACGCGCTTCGGCCTGGTCGAGATCGGCCAGGCGGCCGACGCCACGGCTGGTGCGCAGCTTGATCTGGTCGAGGATGCGTTCGTGGTTGCGCAGGTTGTCTTCGGCCAGGCGCACCATCTCGCGGCGCGACAGGACATCGAGATAGACCTGGGCAACGGTCAGCGCGGTGCGCTCGGAGGTGCCCATCAGGGAGTAGGCACGAGCGTTGACCGTGGCTTGCTGACGGCCCACTTCGCTGGAGGTGGCAAAACCGTCAAAAACCATTTGGCGGAGACGGATACTTGACTCACCCCGGTTCAAAGTCTCCCAGCGATGCGACGTACTCGGCGAATCGCTGCCCTCGCGGCCGTAGCCGGCGGTCATGTCGACGCGCGGCAGGTAACCACCCTGCGCGGCGCGCAGTTGATAGTCCGCGGCGGTGCGGGCGTTGACCCCGGCCTGGATTTCCGGGTGCACGTCCAAGGCCTGTTGCATGGCTTGCGGCAGGGTTTGTGCTTGGGCAATGGAGGCTGCAAGGGCGAGAGGAAGAACGGTGAAAAGTGACGCACGCATTTTTACTGATTCCCAAGTGGCGCTGTTGTCCCAAATCACGGCCGAAGCGGGTCTGGCCCCTGAAAATGGCGGCCTAAACTGAACGATTGGCGAGCTTGCGAGACTGTACGTAATTAATACGAAAGGAAGAGGTTTTTACTCAAATATCAATGTGAGG